>NZ_JBNPMC010000005.1:0-117917 GCF_050313795.1 Bariatricus sp. SGI.154 | reverse complement strand
TCCTTATAATCTCATAATCCCTGAGCACAGTTTCTTCTACGAATCTTCCACTATTAATCTGATTCTGTAATATTTCATGACAATCACTGAAATATTGTTTTTCTGTCCGTTCTATCGTTCTACCTTCTTTTTTCTTCTCATATTCCTCTTTCTTACTATTCTCATATCCTTTAAAATACTGATCAAATTCTTTTATCAGGTAAACATTCTCATCAGAATTTGTATGAATCCGGATACTCAGAACGCCTTTTCCCGTTTTACTCTCATTGTCCATTCCGGCATGCTCTACAACATTTTCCAGCAACTGCAGTATGCCATCCGACAAATCCCATGAATTAAAGATATCCGCGAGAATCTCATCATCTAGCGGCAGAGCATCCGGCATTTCCTCCGGCTTCATATACACTTTTTTTAGATTTTCTCGCTTCCCTTTTTCAACTTTATATTCCTTAGCAACCTCCTCATGATTGACCCTGTCATAAACTGCAAAAATAAGGAACGCTAAGAAGGGCATATTTTCAACTTTAATCCTAAATTCTTCTCTTTCAAAGTAGTCTGCTCTATAAGTAGAAAAAGATTTAAAACCGGGGATATTGCCATAGAGACATGTTAGACACAGACGAAGCAGGAATTTCTGTTCTACCGTCACTATTTTCTTAGTTTCCTCTTCTTCAGATTCTGCCTTCTTGCATAGATCTTCTAACATTTCTCGCCCAATTCTTTTTTTGAGCCTTTGCTCAATATCAGAAATTCTAGTAGATAAGAACCTAAAATTTCCCTTATCAATAGTGATTAATGGTAAAATCCTAAAAAAAGTCACTTCTTTCATATCTTTATACGGAAAACCATTGATAGTAATTCTGTCTGCCAGACTCCTACAGGCATATAAGTAATGTCTAATGCGAAAGACATCTGCATCTGTGGCCGTTTTAATCTGCAAACTTAATTTCCCTTCTAAACCTTGTTGGCAAATTAAGAAAAAATTCTGCAGAGGAAAAAAATCTCTATGTTCACTCAAATCAATATATAAAGTATCTTCTTTGCCTAGCCGAACACTTTCGTACCAGACTTTAATATTTTCTTCAAAATTGTTCTTTATCCACTTTTCCATACTTCTGCTCTCCCATTACTTATAAACCATCCACTATAAAACAAAAAATGGCAAACAAACAAGGAGAAAACTCTTCTCCTCATTTCCTTACCATTGATTAACCATTCTTAGTTTAACATATTTTTTACTATAATTCGATATTATTCGACACTTCTATTCAGAATTTTTACTCACAATAGCAGCGTCTTCCTCCACGTATTACTCTATTCACTAGTCGGATGCCTATCTTGCTTCCCTCCACAAAGTTGAACCATTTATGATTCTGGCACAGGGCCGCACCTACTCGCAAAATACTGCATTGACTTCATTTTGTGTGATGCAAACCACTTCCTGATATTTACATAAAAAACATGAGCGGTCACGTCCTCGTTTTTCCATAGTCGAATCATCAAATTAACCAAACCGGCACATACCAGTTCTTTTCATTTACGGGCAGTAAGTCGTTTGCCATGCAGACCACACTTCCCGTTCCGATTTCTACCTTTAGACACTCCAGGCCCCCAAAGGCTTCTGCCCGGGTCACAGGCTCTAAAACATCAAAGTTCTTGATTGAGGCTTTTCCGGGGGACGCCGCTTTCTTGATCTCGATTGGAGAAAGCACGCCATTTTGGTAAAGTAGCAGATCAATTTCCTTTTGATCCCTATCCCTGTAATAGAAAATAGGAGGCTCTTTCCCCGCGTTCAAATAGCTCTTATAGATTTCTGAAAACACATAGCTTTCAAAGAAAGCGCCGGACATAGCCCCTTTCTCCAGTGCTTCGGGATTGCCCCATTTTAAAAGATAAGCGGCTAAACCAGTATCCAAAAAATGAAGAAGCGGCATTTTGACAACACGTTTCAGTGCGTTGTTATGGTATGGCTGCACCAAAACAATAATATGGGAGGACACTAAAATGGAGAGCCATTTCTTTGCCGTTGGCGACGAAACTCCAGCCATGTTTGCCAGTTCCTCATAGATCACAGGCTTTGAAGTATGGGCAGCAACAATCGTCATAAAATTGTAAAACTGCATTTCATCAGCTACCTGTGCAAGATCACGAATGTCGCGTTGCAGGTACGTATCTACATAGGAGCGGTAATATGTCTCCCAATCAACATTTCCATCCGCGTACAGTTCCGGCATGGAGCCTTTGAAAATCCTGTTGTAGATTTCATTTAAGCCGCGGGGAATTCTCACAGATAAACGATTCATTAAATGCGCCGGGTCTGTCTGGAACGGCTCGCTTGGCTCCTGGTAAATCTCCGCATCGGACAATCCCAATAAATTCACGATACCAACTCGTCCGGCCAGACTTTCACTGACGTTATTCATAAGCCGGAAAACCTGCGATCCTGTGATCCAAAAGTCGCCCTTTTTCTTAGAACGGTCCACGCTCATTTTAATATATGGCAGCAACTCTGTTGCGTATTGAATCTCGTCAATCAGCACCGGAGGGGAATATCTCTGCAAAAACAGCGCAGGATCATGTTTCGCCAAATACCTCACATCAGGATCATCCAAGGTTACATACTTCCGTACCAGTCCCTTGCTTCGCTGCGCTTCTGCGAGTTTTTGCAGAAGGGTCGTTTTTCCCACCTGCCTGGGGCCAGTCACTAACAGCACAGGAAACATTTCAGAGACCCGCACAATCGTATCTTCCGCAGCCCGTTTAATATATGCCATGTTGCTCTCTCCTTTCCAATTTCAGTATAGGCAATTCAAGCAAAAATATTCGGCAAATCTAAATTATAATTTTATTATAACCAAACTTTTTCTGCTCGTCAACATAAATTCGGCAAATCTAAAATGCAGTTTTAGATTTGCCGCGATATGTTGCAGGCTGCGCTTTACAAAAATGGGAGAGATTATTTGCAACGTATTCTATATAATTTTTGTTGCATTGTAACCGCCAAATAATACCGCGGTTACTATCTATGAAACAATCAAGCAGCAGTTTACACAATACAATATCCTTCACATCTTACTCTATCCCGTATTCCTCCATCAATTCCTTCTGGAAGTCTACATCTTTAATCGAACGTCTCAGATCTTCCATCCGATTATCTGCTATAAGATAACCATTAAGAATATTAACCCGCCTTTTTTCTATATCTCTCCCTTCCTCTCTTCCTTTCGCCCACGCTTCCTCCCGCTCCTGCTGCAGGTGGCGCTCCTCATCATACTCAAATATACTCACGCTGATTACCTCGCTTCTATTCTTTCGTAAAAATTCCTCTAGGATTCCTTCCCCGGATGCATTCATCCACGGTTCTCTCCACTGCCTCCGCAAATGGCGTCTCCTGGCTATACCGACGGATCCGGATCATCGCTTCTTGTCTCATACAGATCCGAAAGCCTCAATACCCGTCACTCTTCCATCTCCTCTGTCCCGTTATAGAACACAACGAATCTTGGCTCCGGTATCTTCACCCGTGTGGAACTGTACAGATTCTCATCCTTGGTCAGATTGGAATATATATTCGCCACATAAAACAGATTCCGCAGAGGCATATTCGGATTCTGGGTAGACTGTCCAATAATTCCTTCTTCTCCTTGAAGATCATGCGGAAGATCCGGTCTTTGTAGGCGCGTGCCGGCATGCCGATCACTTCGCCGTATACTGCGATCTTTTCCGCCGCCTGCGCAATCTACTGGTCTGCTGTCATTAGCATCATAGCATGTAAAACTTCGAATGTCATCAGTTAGGGAGCAAGGTATCTCCTGCCGATACCCATTTTGCAATGCAATTTCTTAACTTATCTTTCATATGTTGCGATTCTTTCAAGCGGCCAAGTGAAAATGAAGAGAAAATTCAATATCTTTTGCAAGAATCATAAAAAACTTTGCTTTATATTCAGAACTCCTACAAAAATCCACGCATCTGTGATGGATTCATACTCCTGCTCTCCCATTACTCATTAATTCTTTTAGCCTAAAGACCTCTGTCACGTCAAAAAAATCTTTTAATTTTGAGCAATGCCCGCATTGCTCATTCGATAATACAGGAAATACATAATTAACATATTTATTATCGAATCTATTTTCCTGTAAGTTATAAAACGTTTTCCTAACTGTACGATATCTTATTCCTACTATATCCTCTTCAATTCCTAGAATTTTCTTATCATAATTTGTATCAATAATATATTCCAATAATAATTGCGGAATAATATAGTCTGGTCTAAATTTCATTTCTTTGTTCATATTATAAGAAAAAGAGCAGCACGCAATAATGGGCCATAAACTATACATTCTCTCCATCAACTTAACATCCATATTGTGTATATCATATCTATCAAAAAAAGAAAGATCTAAGATATTAATATTCACATTATTTCTTTTTTTTATTTTAGCTATAAACAAATCATCATTCCAGTCTTCCAACTCCTCACAGCACACTTCATATGAAGATCCCAAATAGAGACACGGCAATCCGGGAAAACTATATCTTTCTGTCGATACTAAATGCCTTTTTTCTAATGGTATATGAAACAGTTCTTCTTTTGAAAGTACGTCACTGGGATCTAATTCATCTTCAGAAACAGACCTGGCTCTATAGAAATTCTCTTCACGAAGAGGACTACACAGCGCTCCAATATCAACGTATTCCATAGCCGCATTAAAAAAATCTCTTGCTGAACCGTGTTGCCCAAAATAATACTCGGAAAGGCAAGTATGTATATTTCTATAAAACTCTTTTATGTTTGTAATAATTGATGGATCAACATTTCTGCGCTCTAAATATACAATATATCCTTCTAAATATCTGTCCACTGCATCCGGAAAATACTCTTCCACGCTAAGATTCAATTTGTCATTACAACATATATATTCCATACTTTGTCTCCTACATATTTTTATTTAAAACTAACGAAAAATTTAATGCATTAATTATTTTCATTAATATAGGGAGTGTCGGTATTGTATTTAATGATTCTATTCTGGATATTGTTGTTTGTGGGATTCCTGTCATTTGTGATAATTTAATTTGTGTGATCTTATTCTTTTTTCGTACTTTTATCAATTCAAATATCAAATCGTCTATTTGATCTTGTATCACATCTTGTGTATTTAAATAATCTTCCATAGACATATTTTTCATATTCTCTACACCCCCGAAACAAACTTTTTATCTGTTCTATAATACAATCGGTATCCACGTATGAAAATACGATCTCGCCAGTAAAAAACTAAATAGTCTCTGGTTTTTATGTAAATAATGTCTAGCTGCTAGTTCTCTAAATCTGCAGTTTTATTAATAATTTTTCTAATTTATTCACGGGCAATTTATTCATATTCGTTTCCTCCTTTCTTTTATTAAAAATCTGACTTTATTTTAAGATATTTCTTAAACCTCCAATAATAACAGACTATCAATAAATGCAAGACATTACTTCTCTTTCTCTACTCTTAAAAGGAATATATCCAAGGAGAGGTACTGGTCCTCCCCGCTGAATCCAAACTATCAACGGATTGTTATAAGGATTAAAGAATCGCCTTTGATTTCAAAACTGATGCTATATGTACGCTCATTTCCTGTTACAGAAAATGAATAACCCTGACCTGATCTTTCAGCAATATATAAAATGTCATGTGGGTCAGGATGGCGCATCATAACTTTAAGAAGTCTTGATGTTTGTTCCCGTAAACTTTTGTTCAGAGAAAACTCTTCAAAAGTGTTAAAGAACTGATTAACGCTAATACTATTCCCGTTCTCATCAATTGCAACAACTTTCATCGCCATCATTCCTTTCATAAATAGATATCTATATAATAAAGGACTATTTAGTTTTCAAAGATCATATCACACGTAATATTTTATTATTGTAATAATTATTACACACATGTTATATTTTGTCAACAAGGATTTTTTTCCCCTTTCAGCAATAGAATTTTTTTGATGCTTAGATGCCTCATAATTCATCTTAATATCATTTATTTGTAAGCGCTTGGTCTTCATTTACTCTCTATTCCGCCAAGCGGGTTCCTTCGGACAAAAAACAGAGGAAGGCACTACTCACAACGGCAAAGTCTTCCTCCACGTATTACTCTATTCCATACTCTTCCATTAACTGTTCCTGATATTCTACATCTACAATCGAACGTCTCAAATCCTCTATCCGATTCCCCTTTATCAGATAATCATGCAGCATATTAATCCGCTTTTCACCAAGTTCTCTTCCTTCTTCTCTTCCAAGTTCTCTCCCAGCCTCTCTTCCTTTCGCCCACGCTTCCTCCCGCTCCTGCTGCAAATGGCGCTCCTCATCATACTCAAATATACTCACACTGATTACCTCGCTTCTATTCTTTCGTAAAAATTCCTCTAGGATTCCCTCCCGGATGCATTCATCCACGGCTCTCTCCACTGCTTCTGCAAATGGCGTCTCCTGACTATACCGCCGGATCCGGTCTACCAAAATCATGTATTCCCTAAGCGTCCGGCACTTTTCCATCAATTCTTCATTATGACCAGGATTGATATTCAGTTCCGTGACTTTCAATTCCAGATTCGGATCATCGCTTCTTGTCTCATACAGATCCGAAAGCCTGAATACCTGTCTCTCTTCCATCTCCTCTGTCCCATTATAGAACACAACAAACCTTGGCTCCGGTATCTTCACCCGTGTGGAACTGTACAGATTATCATCCCTGGTCAAATTGGAATATACATTAGCCACATAAAACAGATCCCGCAGAGGCATATTCGGGTTCTGGGTAGACTGATGCTCATAAAGTGTCAATTTGTCATACAACACAAAAGATACATCGTTCTTCATCCCTATGTAAAGTGCATTCTCCAATGTGGTTACGGTCAAGTCCTCTTCCTTCGTATATTCGGTTCCGTTCATAGCGTTGTAAAGTTCCAATAGTTCCTTCTTCTCCTTGAAGATCATGCGGAAGATCCGGTCTTTGTAAGCGCGTGCCGGCATGCCGATCACTTCGCCGCGTACCACGATCTTTTCTGCCGCCCGCGCGATCTTCTCATCTGCTGTCATTGTCATACACTGTCCTCCTTCTTGGCTAGAGGACTCCCACGTATCTTTTCTTAGAACCCTCTCTGCTATTACATTCCTGTGATTCAGCATCGAATTTTCTAAGATGATATATTGCGTCAGATTATAGAATGACCTTGTCATATAGAACTTTTAGAAAAATAATGCTTGTCTGCATTATAGCATGTAAAACTTCGAATGTCATCAGTTAGGGAGCAAGGTATCTCCTGAATCGTTCGACAGATTTCGCCAAAGATTCTTATAATGTTAACTTTGCAAAAAAGTTACACTAAACATTCCAGACGATACTGCCCGTTGTTACAGCGTATCATTTCAATCTTTGTTTATTGTAAATTTATTCTGAAATAGCGGTGCGCTTTCTTTTATAATGAGCAATGAAACTCGTTCATTACAAATTGAGAAAGGAACACCAAATGCAAAAATACTCAACCATTATTGGTGTGATTAAATTACGCCAGAGCGGTATTGGATACCGCACTACCAAGAAGCGGTACAACATAGGAAACAGTACCGTAACACTCATTATGAACCGCTTTCATAACCTCGGGATTTCCCTGGAAGATTTGAAAGCAATGCCACCGAAGAAAGTCGAAGAGGCTTTCTATCCACCAGAGAATCTTCGCCGCGCCGAAAAAAAATGCCTTGCGGTTGATATGCATAGCGCGACGTTTCTGCCCATCCAGCTGGATATAATAGCAGAACTGAAAATACATGGGCGGCTCATCTCCGGCAAGACGGCATTCCTCGAGGTTCTCTGTCCAGAGGAGCTTCTTGTTCACTCCATTGCGGAAAATCTCCTTGCGGATATGCTCATAACCAGGCATCCGCTTTGATATGGCAGGTTTTGCTTTCGAATCAGGAAAAATCAGCTTACCCAAGACTGGATCTGTTAGTTTAGGATTCAGAAGTCATGAAAGATTTTGCCCTCTTACTGCTTTCAACACCTTGTTGACTGTTGTCTTAGGCGCGTTACGGCTAAGAGCAATGTTGGTTTACCTGAGACCTAATCCGGACAGCCGGATGATCTCTCGATACTTGGTCATAAAGGGTGAACTCCTTTGTAATGTATTTTCGCTTCAAAGCGCATGGATACATTATAAAGGAAACCGGTATCATTCAACCGGAATCTCGGTATTTGATGTCCGGAATTGCAGTATCCATCAAAGCGGATTCGCGGTACTGTGCCTCCGGAATGGCGGTTCAGAATTGCCCGGAATACTCAGTAATTATCTCACAAAAACTAACAAGCGACACGGTACCGACTATTTACCATTTACTAACTATCTATGATATTTGGCGGAAATTAAAAGAAAAGTTATTTTTAATAGAAAAGTGGTGCTGGAGATTTTCTCCAGCACCAACTTTGTCTACAGTCTGAGTCGGATTACTCCGACTCTTCCTCATCTTTATAATCCAAAGAATGTTGCCATCCAGCCCCTGCTGAAAACGCAATTAAAATAGTCTCCAACGTATATGGCGTATACTGTCGATAACGCAATGAATATTGTAAATTCTCCTTAAACTCTGTAATCACTTTAAAATTCTTTTCATTGATAGCTATACTTTTCCCATTCTCCCCAAAAAGATATGAAACCAAATAACTGGTCACCATCCATGCATTTACAGCAGTCAACCTTTTATCAACACCATCATCCGATGGCATAATCTGCAAAACTTTTTCATTTGCCAACCAATATGCTGTAAATGCATGGATTTTATTGTTATTAGATATTTCTATATGGTGGAATTTTTTCAGGCGATACATATCAACAAAATAGTCCACCACAACCTGTTCCAATAACTCGATAGATATATATACCTTCGTTTCCAAGTTATTTTCTTCTATGAAAGCACACAGATACTCATATAAGTATCTAAACCTATCTTTTATCTTTCTTTCTTCAAATTCCTCCAAAAGATAAGAATACTTTTCTCCACGAAATAATGCCATAATATCTACATCTTTAATATTCCCCATATTCAATCTCCTGATTTGCAAATAAATCTTTATATGTGTACGACGTTAAAAATTCTTTATACTCTTTTAAATCCATCTTTTCATATCCGCCGGTATATTCTTTACCTTTATTAGGACGACTTGCCTCCACAATCTCCCCACTGCGCAATTTTTCCAAGAACTTTTCTGCCAATTTTGTTCCTTCAGCCTTATACTGCTCCATTTTCATCTTTCTACTCCTTCCTACTATTTTTTAGCATTTCATTTACATCATCTATTTTATTTCGACACAGCCGCCAATATCTCTTCGCCACATCTTCTCGGCCATTAATTCGCTCTTTCATATACATGCTGACAGCATCTCCCACCGACAGAATGCTCCTCAATAAAGTCGCTGCATCCGAAAGTTTATCTTTTATGGAACTAATATCCTGCTTATAAACAAAATCATGCTCAATCTCACCCCAGAGTTCATCACTTAGAGTACGTACTTGAATTTCACTATATACTCCCTGACAGTTGATTATATAATGTACACTTCGATAATTTCTTTTGGGTTCATAGACAAATAATGATTTTCCGGCTTCAACCTCATGATACATACTCAAATCTTCATCTGGCAAATGGTAAACTATAGGCTTCCCAACAAGAAACGGAGTAGCCGGATTGTTTTCATACTCCTTTAAATAGTTACTGATATACTTATCTTCTCCCTGAAAAAACTGTTCATAAGATACATGTCAGTTCAACTATCACATCATAGTAAATAAAGCATTCTATACCCTATATTCTCCATAATATCTAAACATCCCGCAATTTACCATCTCAATTCCTCAACACTTCTTTTCTTCTTGAAAGAGTACCCTTTCCCAGCGCTAATTACAGTTCCTAATAGAATTCCTGCACTCTTTGCCTCTGCAAAACTCAACTAATAATTCACATTTGCCCAGATCTCTTTTAGTTTTTTCCTTAACTCCTTCTTATCCATTCCACTCTCTACATTCCCATCAAACATTTCCGTTGCAAAACAATTTATAGCCATAATTACAGCACTTACTTCCTTTATGAGACGATATACACCAAAGTTCATCTAAAATATACCTACGTCAATTCCCTTACATACTTGAAATGTTTTTAGTGCATAATCATCTGTCATGCCAGAAATATGATCGATAATCAGATGAACTCTAAGCCACCACTCAAGAGTTTCATGCGGTATATCAAAATATTGTTTTAACTCTTGTAGTTGTTGCTTGTAAGAATTTACGCATGTTGGCGATAATCTATTAAAAATGCGGTACTCCAAATCCAAATTTTTGCCAGTTATTTCCTTACTATTTTCGGTAAATTCCTTAAACTCCTTATAAGTCAATTTTAACAACGCACCAAAATACTCAAGCAAGCCTAATATAATCGAATATCCCGCCATCTCTATCTCTTCCGCTTCCGGAGCACGATAAATATACTTTCTCGAAAACTACTTAATTATATTTAATATTTTCCCGGCTATTCTATTATCATTATCAATCAGCGGTCCAGCCATCCCACCCAACTATTGCTCAATATTCTTTACATACTCTTCAACGGCATCATCAATCATCCACTTTTTCCACTGACTTCCAAGTGAATTATTAAAATCCTTATGAATATTATTTTCATTGTCTCGGATTACATCATATATTTTGTCGTCAATAACCATTTCAAGATTATCATAGCCATTCTGCTTCCACAATTCCGAAAATTTATTTACAAAAAAATCAAGAGAAATGATTTTCTTCTCTATGCCATCTGCAATATCACTTAGTCCATATGCAATATCATCTGCTGCTTCCATAATATATACCAACGGATAACGAACACGCTCTGGATACATTCCCATATCGATATAAATTTTTTCAAAAATATTTTTTTCAGATTGAAAATATCCTGCTTTTTTGACCAAATCCCTAGGTATCTGTTCTCCCCTTTCCTCGCCAGCCGCACGAATATACTTTACATCACATAAAATAGTCGGATATGTAAGATTTAATCCACTTTGCATCTTCGCAGAATCACCAATATCCATGTAGGTAGAAAAAAACGACCATTAAAATCTATATTTAGATAGCCTTTTTCCAAATTCTCCACATCAGAAATAGGCGGCGTTATAAGGAAATTATACTTTCTTCCATAAACACTTTCCATAATCTCTTCAATTTCTTCCTTCGGGAGTTCATACTTTTGCTTACACTTATTAGCATCTCTCAGTGGCAAAAAATCTCCCAATACGCAGAGCCTTTACAGGCGCACTTATGTAGATGTACCGCTTCTGCCTCCGCTTGAAAATAAGGCTCTTCTGCCACAGCATAAGGTCATTCCGTTCAGGAATGATCTGCTAATGCTGGATGCCGCCCTTAAGAAGGGAGGTGTCTCAAATGGCTGATATAGAAAAATCCATTGCAGCATGCTGCAAACAGCTCAAACTGTCTACAAACTTTGCAGGACAGGCTTTCGGGCGGAAAGGAGATTCACCGCAGGAATACCTTTTAAACCTTCTGACAAACGAGATTAAATACCGGACAGCGAAAAGAAAGAGCAAGTTCCTCAATACCGCCGGATTCCCACGCAGATACCGTGTGGAAGAATTCAGGACAGATGAGATCGACTTCCCGGAAGGCATCAGTTTCCAGAGCCTGCTGGACCTGGATTTCTATCATGCAGGAAAAAATGTCATCATGTATGGAGGAACCGGAACCGGTAAAACAATGCTCTCTATCCTGATAGAACTGATTTTGTTTCCAGGAATCAACAATCGGCTGCGGGAATCAAGGATCGACAGTCAGGAGGCAGGTAACAATGGCAAAAAATAATAAAGTAATCAAGGAACAAACTATATATCAAAATCTTCGGGAACGCTATGAAGAGATGAATGATTTCCTTCTTGACCTCATAGAGGATTACAAGCATGCTGAAGAAGATTTGAAATATCTGAATGATTTCATCCACTATAAAAAGCTGGATGAGGAGTTCTGCTATTTCAGGGAACATGCGCATGAGGAATATGAACCGGATTTGCCATTTCCACACCTCACGCTGTAATAATAGAATAATGTTTGCAATGCATTTCTGTCAGGTCTGGTTGCCTGACAGGAGGCTTTGCAATTACCTACAAAATGTAGGTGCAACGACCTACAAAAACTTGGTTTTTGCAATTTTATGCAAAAGGGGCTTGCAAAAAACACCGTATTACCAATAAACGACATAGTTATCGTCTTGAAATGAATGGCATCAGTATGTGCGAAGTTGAGAAATAAGCATTTATCACGTATTACTCTATTCCATACTCTTCCATTAGCCGTTTCTGATATTCTACATCTACGATCGAACGTCTCAGATCTTCCATTCGATTCTCCTTTATCAGGCAGTCATTCAGCATATTAATCCGCTTTTCACCAACTTCCCTTCCCTCGGCTCTTCCCTCGGCTCTTCCCTTCAGCCACGCTTCATCCCTTTCCTGCTGCAGATGGCGCTCCTCATCATACTCAAATATACTCACACTGATTACCTCGCTTCTATTCTTTCGTAAAAATTCCGCCAGAATCCCTTCCTTAATGCATTCAACCACCGCTTTCTCCACCGCCTCTGCAAAGGATGTCTCCTGGCTATACCGACGGATCTTGTCTACCAGAATCATGTATTCCCTAAGCGTCCGGCACTTTTCCATCAGTTCTTCATTATAGCCAAGGTTAATGTTCAACTCCGTGACTTTCAGTTCCAGATCCAGATCCCCGCTTCTTGTCTCATACATATCCGAAAGCCTGAGCACCCGTCGCTCTTCCATCTCCTCTGTCCCATTATAGAACACAACGAACCTTGGCTCCGGTATCTTCACCCGTGTGGAACTGTACAGATTCTCATCCTTAGTCAGATTGGAATATACATTCGTCACATAAAACAGATCCCGCAAAGGCATATTGGGATTCTGGGTAGACTGATGCTCATAAAGTGTCAATTTGTCATACAACACGAAAGACACATCATTCTTCATCCCGATGTAAAGAGCGTTCTCCAATGTGGTTACAATCAGATCCTCTTCCTTCGTATATTCCGTTCCATTCATGGCGTTATAAAGTTCCAGTAGTTCCTTCTTCTCCTTGAAGATCATGCGGAAGATCCGGTCTTTGTAGGCGCGTGCCGGCATGCCGATCACTTCGCCGCGTACCACGATCTTTTCTGCCGCCCGCGCGATCTTCTCATCTGCTGTCATTGTCATACACTGTCCTCCTTCTTGGCGAGAGGACTCCCACGTATCTTTTCTTAGAACCCTCTCTGCTATTACATTCCTGTGATTCAGCATCGAATTTTCTAAGATGATATATTGCGTCAGATGATAGAATGACCTTGTCATATAGAACTTTTAGAAAAATAATGCTTGTCAGCATTATAGCATGTAAGGCTTTGGATGTCATCCGTTATGGAGCAAGGTATCTCCTGAATCGTTCGACAGATTTCGCCAATAATGGGATGATTCTCCTTTCAAGTAAGATTTTCTTACTTAACATTAAGCCACAATGCCATCACATATGCAGAAGCAATTTTTGAATTCATCACTTGAGATATTGCCTAAAGAAAAATATACCCACCATGACACATCTTACAAAGCCACATAAGATAAGCAGCATATCTATTCTCGCAGTGAATTTAAAATATCGATATTTCAAGAGTGTAATTTTAGAATTTTTAACGATTTCCCTTGCCAGATCTTCTTCGTAATCTCCCCACTTAATTTCTTCTTCGCCATAACGTTTTGCCAAATACTCGAGATATTCCTTATATTCATATTTCACAATATCTCCATAAAACAATGGATTGTCATTATCGCTTTTTTCTGGGCGTCTTATTTTGACAACAGATATAAGCGGCGTAAGCGAAACTAAAGTAATCAGCATCGCTATCAGAAGCCCTGCCACCAATATTATCTCCAGCCCCAAACAATCATCGAATATATCACTGGTCATAACTGCCGCAGCACAGGCAATATTAATCGCCAGAATTCCTGCATTCTTTGCCTCTGCAAAACTCAGCCAATAATTCACATTTGCCCAGATCTCTTTTAGTTCTTTCCTTAATTCCTTCTTATCCATTCCACTCTACACATTCCTATCAAACATTTCCATATCCTAATTACAGTCCAATTAACTCATATAGTAATTCCCGCTCTTCTTTTAATTCGGGATATTTGCTCAGCAAATATTGGGCATTTTTCACGAAATCTTCCGAATCACTACCTACCCCATGTTTTAAATGTACCCCAAGAAATCCATCAATATTAGGCATCAACAAGCGATGACCCTGTTGATAAATTCTATACGTAAAATCGATATCTTCTTCTCCCGATATTTCCTTACTTAATTCCGAACGTTTATCAAATGATGTCAATGCACATCTACTGACATCTAAGTTATTCAATATAATTTGATTGGAACCTACTTTACATGTCCCAGTTTCAAAAACAAGGCACGATATATACTGTTCTCAGGTATCTCATTTTTCACCCTTTCAGAAAAATTTAATCCCTTTCAACTCTTGAAACCATACACAGCATTTGCTCCATATATTCAAGAACTTGATTCCAAACTCAATTGCCAGTTCCGTAGACGAGATTCCAATTGGTTCCTCAAAAAAGATGAGCGACCCATCTCCGGTAAATCGCACTAAATGCCCTGCCGATTCACCAAGTGCATACAAAATTACTTTCTGTACCTTATCTACAACCTGATATAAATTGAAACTTCCCCCACTGCTTTCCGAAATTTTTTCAAATTTATTTTTGAATCACAGATATCCAGTGAAACCGCCGTGCCATATATCGGCATAACCTCTATATTCGAAATACTCATAATCTTCCCTCTACTTTCTCTGCTGCCAGATAACTGCAATGTTTCTCCTTATAGATTTCTTTTTTGTACATCTCAATCTTCTCTGGCTGAAATATACTCGGTTTGCCATCTTTTAAAAGTGCTGATTTAAATGCATCCAACTGTGCCTGAAGTAACGGATTATCTGTCTGATAATGATCCAAATCAAATATCTCCTTTTTAACCTTTGGCAGACATAAAATCCTCTATTCCACATCCACCACCACAATCTCCGGCGGATTATTGAATCTAGGCAGCACCTTCAGATTCGCTCCCAATCCTCTGGTAATAATCATCTCCGCATCCCCAAGCCTATACTGACCATAATCATATTTCGGAAACCACTGTTCAGCGGACTATAAAATCATCCACTCCTATCTTGAATCCCACGCCAACATCCTATCCGCCAGTCCCGCCTCCGCATCATCCATCTCTATAAACAGCTCATCCTCCAGACCTTCCCCCCTGCGCAGTCCCGAGAACATCTCCCCCAGCAAGACCATCTGCCGCTTAACTATCTCAGACATCCTTGCTTTCTCTCTATCATTCAATAATCCATATCTTTCCGCCAGATCCAGCAGCTTACTATGCAGGATCTTCCGCTGCATTACATAACTAAAATCATATAATAACGCCACGCTCCACTGATGGCTCGGAATCTCCTTTAGATAATCCCAACATTTTTGAAACGCTTCAAATCCATCATCACTTTTCTGGCACATACCCATATTATATACTGCACGTTTAAGCGAATATTGAACAACCATCTTCTCTTCCACATTCTCAATTTTCTGCATGCTTCTGACATTATATCTGTCTTTTGCTTCCGGAATGCCTGCTACAGAGAGGCTCTTCCTTAATTGTTCAAATGTACATACTTCACCAACGATACCCTCAGAATCGACAATCTCAACATTTCCCTTGTCAATCATACACACTACTATATAATGATCCAATCTCCGATAAAGATTAACCAGCGGCTGATAGAACAATTTGCCCATGTCTATCGGTCCGATCATCACCCTTCTCTTAACCGGCAGGTTCCTCTTCAGATATTCTATTACTTCATCTGAGTTCTTATATGATTCCCGCTCCAATTGATAGCCCCAGCACCTGATCGCACCGTCCATCCCTTCATTGGGATCACAATACGGTGTCAAGAGATGATCATACTGGGGATATCTTTTATGAACAATTCCAAAGGGAACAGAAGTGGAGATTTCAAACAATTCCTCATCTATTCTCTCATCATGGGTCAGATTCAAAAAAGCATAAGTTCCACAGCAGATCCGGTCACCCAAAAATTCATTTACCATAATCTTCACATTCCCTTTGCACTCTTATAACATCTATCTTCCCATGTATATTTCTCGGAAGACTCTCGGTCCGCATCCACAGAGAAAAACCTTTAAGCATGGGATACTGCACTTCCACTTCATGCCTGATAACGTCTGCCATCTTTCTGTTACCCGACTTTACGTTATCAGAGACAGCACATATCCCAGCCTTTTCCTCATCATTTTTACTCAAATATCCAAAAACCACGCACTCTTCTACCCCTTCAATCTCTTCAGCAAACGCTTCTATCTCTGAACAGCTTATTCTATGTCCGCGGACCTTAAGTATTCTCTTCTTCCGTCCTTTAAAATACAAAAAGCCATCCGAATCAATGGAAAATAAATCTCCTGTGTACAATGTGTTGCTATCCTGTTCTTTACTTAGCACAAAATAACGTTCTGTCTCTGCCTTGTCATTCCAGTATCCTTCCATTACATTCGGACCTGATACTACAAGTTCACCAATTCCCGTGTTTTCATCTTTATCCCTAAGCCAAACCCGGATTCCACTCAGTGGCACGCCACAGGATCCTTTCTTCAACTGTTGTGTCTCTTTATTCAGAGGCATCATCGATACTCTCTTACATTCTGTCAGGCCATACATCGGAAGAATATGGACCGTTGGAAATATTCTCTCCAACTGCCGAATCAGCCTTTCAGAAAACACTTCCCCCGTACTTGTGATATACCGCAATGCCGGGCTTTCCATCCTTTCAAACAACCTAGTCCTGATTAGCAGCCTAAACATCGACGGCAATCCCGGAAATCCACTAATTCCCAATCTCATCAGTTCTCCCGGCAGTTCCTGAACCATATAATGATCTTTCAGATAGAGAACGGCGCCCGAACTTAATGCCAGAAATATCTGATAAAGACCATAATCAAATGCAACCGGCAACACTGACAATATCCGGTCATCCTTTCCATTCTCCAGCACACGATTAATTGCCTCTATACAAAAAATAACCTGACGATAACAGGCTACAACTCCTTTTGGTTCGCTTGTTGATCCTGATGTATACAGGATATATGCCATCCCGTCCGCATCAATCTCCAGTCTCTTTTCCCTATCCTTTTCTTTTTTGTCAAATTTAAAATACTCGCCCTTAATCCGGCTGACTGTTATCATTCTGATTCCAGGCACACTTTCCCGGACTGCTTCTTCTGATGCTATATAGATTACTTTCGGCATACAATTTTGAATGATCATTCTGTATTTTTCTATAGATATCCCGGCATCAATCGGTACAAACACATAGCCTCCGGCAATGCATGCCAGTATCAGCAGCACCGTTTCCAAATTATTACTTCCTACGATCAGGACTCGGTCTCCTCTTAATAGTCCCTCTTTCTCCATATTAATAAGGGCATTCATTACCAGGCAATCAATCTGTTGATAAGATAATCCAACGTTATCTACATGCAGGACAATCCTCTCATCTTCCCTGTGCGATTCCACTAATTCTCTATACAGCATTGTAATTTCACCTATATGTATCTCTCATAAATTCCAGTTCCCGTTCTAATAACCGCGGGCTGACTCCATACCTTTCGGACAAAGTTCTGTAATTCTTCTCCATTCTTTCCAGATCAATCTGCAAGGCTTCATCCCGCAGCCGCTCCCTCCAACGTATCTTGCAAGAACATTCCATCTGTACCAGGCTGCGAATCGTCTCCGGCTTCATGAGATTCTTATACTCTTCCAATAGACTCAATACCTCTTCATAGCAAGCCGGGCATGTCCCCGGAGAACTTATAATCTTGTCCGGTTCTTTATAATAATTCTTATACCAGGATATCCTGGTCTTACTCTGTATTCGCAATTCCAGCGAATCCAGTACCTCCACAAGACTCCACAGTGAGACCGGCTGATATTCTCCCAGTTCATATAACACTCCTGCTAAGGTTCCCGGTTTCACATGATAAGGGAACAGGACAATACTGTCTGCTCCCCACATATCTGCCCTACAAACGGATTCAATCGCATGTTCCACCGCCATACGCTCACTCATGAACGGTATTCCAATCCCAATATTAACAATTGCAATCATGCCTGCTTCTTTAATTGCCGCAATCGCTCTCTTATAGTCCTCTACCGTACAGCCTTTATTCACACAGTTTCTCAATATCCAGTCACTACTGCTCTCCACGCCAATCTCGACACATCTGTACCGCGCATCAAATATATTTTTCAACATCATTAGCCGTTCTTTTGTAACTGTATCTGCCCTAGTCTCTGTGATTAACGTCTCACTATGGATATTTTGCAAAGCATCCTTTAATCCACGCATCATATGATCAGATACTTCTCGCTCATCAAGCATGCTTCCAATCGGGCTAATGATGAATTCCTCGTATTCTTCAGGCATCTGTGCAATTGTTTTTTCTATCTCCCGGAGAATCTCATCCTCCCAGCAGGTTCTCCCCTTGCCATAATTGCACATCGTACAGCCTCCTTGCCTGTCATGCCGGCATCCCGCCGTCAGAAACCACAATTCCGCGAAATTACGATTGTTAACTCTTTCTATTCTGATATTCGTCTTCTGATACTCCGGCAAAGGCATACGCTCTTCATATATATGCCTTGTTATCTTCTTCAATACAATATTACTGACTTCATTCATCTTGTCTCTCTTATCTTTTCTTCCACGTATGTACACAAATTACCATACGTTGCAAAACATTTTTCAAAATCATCATTCATCGGATCGAACTCGAACCGGAATTCATCTTCAATTGCGATCTGCAGACCGACCATCTCCAAAGAATCCATGCACAAGTCATGTTCCATACTACACGACTCTTCTAAGCCCTTATAACTTCTTCCGGACTCCTGATTGATCAGATCCAGCACTCTCTTTTTAATCATATCTTTTTGCATTTTATTATTACCACCACCGTCTGCACATACGGCGTCTCCTTAATCATCGAATTCTATTCTCTCTCTGTCTCTCAGAACAGACAGTTCTCCATGATCTGTCTTCATTAATAACGCCGGCTTAGCACGGCTAAGAAATTCACTGCAGCACTCTGTTACGGAATATGCACCTGTCAGTTGAAAGATGATATAAGTTCCTTTCACGGCACCTTTCACACATATATTCTTAGCCAATATATCCTGTGCCGTACACAAGGAACCGCATAATGTCACCTCTTCTTCCCCATATTCTCCATCAGACACCACTTGTATGAATGGCGTCTTCCTGCCTGCGATCTGTCCAAAATATGACAGATGGTGCATGCCGCCATCCAGGATCAGGATCTCCCTGCCCTTACGCCTCTTACATTCCATTACCTTTGTTATATAGACTCCCGCGGGGGCCGCCACTATCCTCCCTGCCTCATATACAATATGCAGTCTTTCCGACAGACAGCTGATCTTTTCCATGATTACATCCCAGACATCCTCATATCTCTCCTGCGCTTCCTCACGGAAATACGGAACTCCTGCTCCTCCGCCTATCTCAAGTGTCTTAATACTGTATCCGCTCTCTCGTTCTATCTTCCCAATCCGATGATCTAACTGTTCAAATTCTGCCGCAATCTCTGACGAATTCTTCTTCTGTGTCCCGGAATAATAATGCAAACCTTCTATCGTAATATTATTGTCTCTTCTATAATCTCCGATAATCCGGATAATCTCCTCTTCTTCCATTCCAAACTGATTCCCACAGCTCAGACGCAAAAGCACATGGACATCTTCTCCTGCCTCTTTCGCTATTCTCCCAACCAGTTCCATCTGTCCCATTGAATCAACTGAGATTCTTTGCACTCCATGGCGAATAGCAGAAACAACTTCCTCTTCTGTCTTCATCAATCCGTCCAAGACCATTTTCTTCGGATCGATACGCTCCCTCAGACATCTTCGCAACTCCCCCGGAGAACATATCTCCAGGTAATCTGCCCATCTTCCCGCCTCTTTCGCCAGCCAGGGATTCGCCTTCATAGAAAAGCACAACTCAGCCTTGGCGCCAAGCATCTCTTTCAAATCCTTGATATTCTTCTGCAGCCTCCCTGCATCGAACAGATAGAAGGAACTGCCGGCAGATGCTTCCAGTACTTTCAGTTCTTCATGCGTAAAATCACATTTTCCTGGATTTATTAATTGTAGATATCTTAAATTGCTCATATAACGTCTCCCAAACCGTTCTGTCTATGTCAGACAGCCTCTCTACTTCTTGCGTATATTTTATCCGATACATCTCCCGAAATAATTCGGTTATCTCCCCCACATTGATCATTTGCCCACATACCGGATTCAGCAAATCAACCACTTCACCCAGACGCAGCACATAACAATTTAACGCCATGTGCAGTCCCAAATGTGCTGAACTATTTCCCGAATAATGCTCCACATACCGGAATTGCTCCGTGCTCTCTTCCCTGCGGGCACATCTCCAGTGATATTCAAATCCCTGCCTGACAACTTCATACCAGTCAATCTCGCCATAAACATCTGATTCCGCTGGATCAAGCCAAATTATACTTACCCCAGGCGCTTGAAGCATAGATATGCACTCCTCATCATCCACAAACCATATCGGCGTTCCTAACGGATCAGACACTTCTATCCTTCCTCTGCTGTCTTCGCTCATCACGATATAATGCTCCGCTCCCCGATACATCTTATACTTCAGATGCCGGATAGCCGGCTCCTGAACCAGAGGACCTATCACACAGCCTCCACGAATCATCTGCCTCATGCCGCCCTTATCCAGTTTGATACCTTCCATACACCTGACCACCTGATGATCATGAAATATGTGCTGGTTCAATTCCTGCACTGCCCCCTCACCAGTAATGCAAGGCTTAAACCAGCCAACAGGCTGCCCTTGACAGCACATCGCAAAATTCCGCTTTGCGATACAATCCAGATAAGGAATCTTACCAATTCCGGCATGCACAAACATCATATTCAAGGCATATGCAAAAGTATCCATTCTTTTTCCATAATACCACATTTTTTACTTCCTTACTATCTATTCCTGACTTTCTTCCCCTTCGACATCATCCATCCATACCGGGTCAAATACACAATCCTTCATACCTGAGGCAATGGAATTCAACTTACCTTTGGATATACCTGTCCCTCTGAAATCCACTCCGATAACCGTTGCACCCTTGAACATCTCCTCTGTCATCCCTTTTGCACCGGCAAAAGAAACCTGTTCCAAATATGCCCCCTCAAACATTGCCTTTTGGCTGCCGGATTCTTCCTTTCGCCATCCTTCACTAACATATCCCCGGCTTTCTTCCCAACGTTTTCTCTCTTCATGATAAGCCCCAGTATCGCCGGCAAAAGAAATAAATAAGCACTGATTAAACTGAGTTTTTATAAACCTTCCGTCAGAAAACTCCGTATTCTTAAACGTAGAACCATCAAACTGGGCATAATCAAAGATGCTTATTTTCCATATCGTACCATTGAACAGACAGTCCCTCATATCTACATTTGTAAAATAATTATTCTGTCCGGTGGATAAAGTAAATATACACCCATTGATCTGCGACTCCGACATATCCGTATAGTGTATCTTACACTCTGTAAAATCTACATCCTTCAAAACCATCTGTGTAAAATCCACCACTTCACCTCGCGAATCATTATCTTCCGGATATTGTGCCGTAGGATATATCCCAGATCCCTTCAAAGTGGCTCCCGTAGCCAGAACCTTATTCCAGATTCCATTAATAATACTACTATTCGCCAGATTGACCCGATGCATTCTCGCTTCTTCGAAATTACAGTACAAAAGCATGGTTGATACCATGATCGCACTGGTGAAATTCGCCTTTGTAAAATCAGAATACTGGAGCAGACTGTTCGACAGCATAGCCATTCTGAATACCGCCAGACTCGCCCGGCAATGACCCAGATTAGTATAATACATTTGAGCGCCCTCGAATGAAGAATAGATAAAATCCACATTCTTAAAAGAAGAATTAGATAAGACTGCATTATCGAAATTTCCCTCTTCCATAGAAAAATATCCAGATGTGCCACTTTCCGTATCGACTTTGGAATACTCGGCATGTTCCCCATATTCTATCCGCGAACTCTCCATATTGCTGCTGTAAAAATTAGTCTTCGCCATTTTCGTGCCTTCTGATATCCGGACTCCCGGCATTGCCTGTCCTCCTTCTTTTACAAAATGGACACGGTTTATAAGAGCATTGGAGAAATCAGCACGCATACAGTCGCTTCCCGTCAAATCCACATTCTGCAGATTTGAATCAGAAAAATTCGCCCTTTCCAGATTCCCTCCTGCGAACAATTCCGCTCCCGAAAGATTCATGCTGGAAAAACTTTCCCCGTTCAACCTGTTTTTCCTAACATATGCTTCAACTTTTTTTAATTTTTTCAGAAAATCCCCGTTTACCTTTTTCCCTTCCTTTTTCTTGTTTCTTCTTGAATTCGCATTTCTGACAACAGCATTTCTCCAGGTAAGTATCTTATAGTAGTCTGCCACACACTCTTCTGCCTTTTGCTTTTGTGCTGTATTCCCCGCATTTACATTCGAAAACATGGCCAGCAGATCCCTGTTCTCCAAAGGATATGCTCCCCGGATATGGATACTATTTTTTAATAACCGCTGAAAGATTAATTCCAGATCATTGATACGTTTTAACACTGCCTCTATAGCAAAAGATTCGTTCCCGTCATCAGCCTTATTCTCCACCATCTGAAGAACTCTGAATGCATATTTATCTATATACCTCTCATGAAAGAACAACACCCAATTCAGATACATCATCCAAAGAATTACTTCGACCGCCAAACAGCATAATATAAACCCAGACTCTTGCACATAATACTCCGTAAATCCGTACTTTTTTAAAATTCCCTTAATCAAAAAGATTCCTATACTGAGCGTGCTGATCAAAACAGTCGCCCACAACGCAATCGTAAACTTAAATCTGGTGATCTCCAGGTATTCCGCAATGAAAATCTCATAATTCGGATACTCGCTTTGCTGCCCATGCATATCATTGATCTGAAATGTATAAGAGGCCGCCGTTAGCCCGAAAAAGGAGATCAGCACAGTAGTGATAATTGTAATCCCCGTGATAATATCTTTGCCATCTCCCAAAGTTGGCAGCCATATCTTCTGAAATGAAAATACGACGGCATTAATTATATCAAACCCAATGCAGACCCACCAATATGTCCCAACCGCTTTTCTTCTCGTTTCACTGTCATGAAGCAGATTCTCTTCAAAGCATTTGCTATAACTCTTCAAATATACTATGATCTGAACTATAACAATAATTACCACTGCTATCATTCCAATTATCAGTTCATTTGACAGCCATTCCTTCAAGCCAATGCTCCTCCTCTCTGCAGTCGCACTCCACTGGAGTCTGCAGTATTTCTCTAATCAATTCTCTTCTCCTGCTGCCGGATGCTTCTGCCTGGTACATGCCATAGAACCGGAATATCTTTCCCCTGCACTTATCACAGGCTCTCGGTGTAACCATCTGCAGAAATGGCTTTTTATAGATATCAGACCTCTCACCATACCATGACAATCCCACATGTGCCAACTGGTCATCCGTTAAGATCTGTGCCAATTCATCTAAAGTATTAATCACCAGCCAATGGGAAACAGGCTTGTACATTCCCTTCTGCATGATCCGATATAAAACTGTATATGGCTTCACATTCATAGGAAACAGGACGACGTTGTCTGCTCCATTGTCAAATGCCCACTTCACTGAAGCGCATACATCCTCAATCTGCTGTCTGGGAGATAAGAAGGGCGCCCCAATCAAGATATTCAATACTACCAGAAACCCAAACCGGTGAACCAGTTCCATTGCCTTTTCCAGATTCTTAATCTTCAGCCGCTTATTAAGATACCGCTCACGCACTTTGTCATCTAGCGATTCAAACCCCATCTCAATGTATATCTCTTTATCAAAAAGATAATCTTTTATCTCCTTCAGTTTTCCTGAACTCACAGTATCACAATGTGTTTCAAATCCTATCATCGGTATATCGGTCTGACGAAGCCGCTCAAGGATCTTGCGAAAGCACGTCTCTGACATCTCATACTCATCCAAAGAACTTCCATACGTTCCAATCAAGATCTCTTTAACCCCAGAATCCTCAAAAACAGGTGCTGTACTGCAATAATTCTCAATCTCATAAGGTTCCAGGTTGCGCCCACATCCATAATCGCACATAATACAAGCACCCATGTCGCTATAACGGCATCCTCTGCTCTGAAAGCAAACCTGTACAAATTCTGTTCCCTCGCCCCATAGGGTGGCGATTGTCTCTCTCCGTGCCAAAGGACGGTCCGCCCTGATTCTGCAATTCAAATCATCTAAGTATGTCATCAGTACTGCATTCTCCTCATAAGTCTCTATTTTATTTCTCGCTTTCTCCCTCAGCAGGAATACCATTCGCCGCTTTCCGCTTCCGCCTGATCCCCATTGATATGGAATCCTTCCTGTATCCGCTCCCATGATATCCCTGTATCACGTTCCACCTCAGCCATCATTACCTTCTGGCTCATGACCGCGATTGCATCATCCATAAGTTCCCGCGAAGATACGTATTCCACCCGCTCACTTGTCACCTCCGGATAATACAGGACTGCCTTACTTTCATACACGCTCTCCACACAGAATATATCATATACGATAGTTAACGCCATAACCAGCAATATCGCTGCAGCATAGATAATCCTGTGCTTCCATATGAATCTGATACATGATACGATATCATAGCCTTCATCACACTGCACATCTTCTTCCTCATCTTCCGTCTGTCATTCTCCGAATCGATTGTTTCAAATCAATATATTAATTCTACTTTTCCTCTGGAATCACATCCACCACCACAATCTCCGGCGGATTATTAAATCTGGGCAACATTGGCTCAGATCCTAATCCCGTAGATAACACACAATCTGCATAATCTCCATAAAATACACCTTCCGTGTTCTTAGGGAACCACCCTACATATGGTGCATACAGCCCTCCTACAAAAGGAATTCGAATCTGACCACCGTGATAATGTCCGCAAAATACAACATCTACCGGATATTTATCGATATATTCCCAATCTATCCATGCTGTTGGAATATGACACAACAGCAATTTCAAATTATCAGTGTTCTCAAATTCATCTGCAAACGCTATCTCTTCTGCCTGCTCTCCCTCATCGTCCGTACGCATATGCGGTGCTCTATAATAACCATAGTAACCGCCTATACGGAGTTCCTGACCATTTATTTCTATATCTGTATACTCGCAATTAAGTACTGTCGCTCCTGCTTGCGTTAGTGACTCTTTCAAATTGTCAAGACTTCCATTATCCCAATCCATCTCATAATTGCCATAGCCATAATATACCGGAGCAATCTTGACCAATTGTTCAATACAATTACAAATTACTTCCAGATCATCATCCTGATTAAACATGTCACCCGTCATGAAAATCAGATCCGGATCTTGTTCAGAAACTTTTTCCACTAATTTACCATTATTATTGCCAAACTCTTTATTATGCAAATCTGTAAGGTGTACAATACGAATAGTATCCGTAACCTTTCCTTCAATAGAATACTTTGTTACTGTTAATAGATTTGCTGATAAGCAAAGAGAGACTCCTAATATAATTACAATTATGGCAATACAAACTATTAATATCCTTAACAACTTTTTTCGCATAATCCTAACCTCTTGCTACTTATTTAAGAATCCAACAAAATCAAATTTCTGCTCAAACCACCTTACTCCAAAAACATTTCTTCCCAAATATGATGAAGCATATTGCTGATGATTATTCGGTTTAATATAGTATGACCACGATATCTCAGGTATTGCGCGATACTAACTATTTACCGTATACATACGTTCTTTTTTCATATTAATATTTCCGCTCATAACAATCCTCACACTTTTTTCCCTAAGCCACACTATCGATATTATAAGATCAATTAGTTCCTATTTGTATCTAACACTAATTCTCCCAACATCCTTATCAAACAAATCAAAATCAAATATGTATAATTCGGCAATTACTATATTTGCTGGTATATCTAATCTCAAGGAACAATTTCTTATGGCCAATGGGCATATCGCTAAAGAGAATTCCCCCTGTATTTCTCTTGATCATTTCTAAAATATTGTTTTTCTTCCCCAAAACATTCTCTCCTTCAGAATAGCCGTTAAATACTCTAACACATTCGTAAAGAAATAATTTCTGACAGATCTTATAACATTCTGAATAGCAGTTCTTGATTTCATTCAAGATCATTTCCTTAGCATCAAGAAGATCCGTCATATATTCAATAGCAGTAAACTCATAATTCAAGCCATGCATCCTCTGAAAATAATAAACATGATTACAGAAAACATATTTATCACAGTTATGAATAATCTGATATGAAAACAGATTATCTTCACCGAGATGATAATCACCAAAATGCAAAGTTTTTACTAAATTTGCTCGATATACTTTGTTCCATATAGGAATTCTCCAAGTTGGTTTAAAGAAGTCATTCAACAAATCTCTCTTTGCCATTACTTGTGGATAGACAGAGAACTTTTCAAACTTAATATCGCCTATAACATTATTATCTACATTTTCAAAATCACATGCACATACATCTGCACCAGTATTTTCCATTACTGTAATCAAATCTTGATACATATCTGGATGAATAATATCATCATTATCTGCAAAAGCAATATATTCTCCACGCGCATACAACAACCCTGTATTTCTTGCCGAACTCTGTCCACCATTTTCTTTGTGTATAACATGAACTCTGGTATCAATTTTTACAAACTCATCGCAGATTTTTCCTGAATTGTCTTTAGCACCATCATCTACTAAAATAATTTCTATATTATTGTATGATTGATTTAATACACTCTCAATCAGTGGTGTCAGATAATCTCCCGCATTATATACAGGAACTATAACGGAAAGTAAATTCCTCATTTCTAACCTCTTTTGTTCAATTTAATTAATTCGAATACATAACCATGAATTTTTTCTTTAATAGCGAATGTGCAAGCCACGCCTTTATAATAGTAATACTTGTTTCTCTTCTATAAATTTTATTCCAAATACATCCACCTATAGGATGGGCATAGAATAAATTGTTTGCATCAATATACTATTAATACATTTTGAAAAGTATTCTTCAACATTATATACAGGAACAATAATCAAAAGTTACAGCACTAATCATCCCTCCTAGCATTCATTCACATATTGATGAACTTTTAGAAGTTTTTACACCAGAACGACAACTTTCAAGAAATATGTTTAATCCTACAATTTTATCATTTCTAAAAAATAACTAAGTATTTTCTTTTTTGATAAAAGATTTGTAAAAAATGCACGTATCATCTGTCTGATCATACCACATTTAATATAACCAACCTTCTTCTCATATCTAATCTGTAGTTTATTTCCACGTTTCTTCAATTCTGGTAGATACAAGAGACAATCATCCAAATATTTATCAATCGCTTTTCCTTCAAGTTCCTTTGAATATCGTTTGGCTATCTTAATAGAAGCAGGGTTGCTTTCTGCTAGACGTTCGTAAATTGTATCTATATCCTCCGTTCGTGATGCACTCCCTGAACGTTCACAAAAAACATATAGAGGATCCGAGAGTTTTACTCCCCCTTTACAATTCTGAAAACAATCTATCAAAAACAGCCAGTCTTCTGCCTGCTTCCGCTCTTCTATAAACCTTTTATTCCCTATTACAGTTCTTCTGATTATCTTATTCCAGCAAGGTCCTGCCACTCTGTTTGGCATTCCAAACAATTCGGACAGCAGTTCTTCAGTTGAAAAGTATTCACTTGTGGATAATTGTTTTTCCAACTTCCCCAAGTTCTCCTTCTCAACATAAAATCCGCACATTACGACATCAATTTTTTCTGAAAAATATGGCATCATTTTTTCATACATATCCGGAAGCAAGTAATCATCTGAATCAATAAAACTGATATATTGGCCTCTAGCATTCTCTAATCCAACATTGCGTGCTGAACTAACCCCTTGATTTTTTTGATGAATGACTTTGATGCGTTTGTCTTTTTGCGCATATTTATCACAAATTTCCCCACATCTATCAGGAGATCCATCATCCACCAAAATTAGTTCAAAGTCAGTAAATGTCTGAGATAAGATACTCTCAATACATTTTTCCAAATATTTTTCTGTTTTATATACTGGAACAATTATACTAATCTCAGTCATATTTACCTCTTTCATTAAACAAAAAGAATGTTTCCTTAAAAGCACTTACAAATCAGAAATGATTATGTCTTTAAACCTAGTATGTCCCCAAAACTGAGGAAGCCATTCTAAATCTGTTTCATTTTTTCGAACCAACTCAATCTGTGCAGCACCTTCAACTTTATCTACAAAATCTTGTACCCCAAAATCATTTTGCTCAAATGCAAGCATATCAAATCGATAATTTCCCGGAGTCATATGTGAAGTATCAATCAACAATTCGATTTCTTTTTCTTTTCCCATAGATATACGTACAGTTTTATCAGTAAACATAGTTCCTGCTATTGTATTGTCCGAAGCAACTATCTCAAACCGAAGTTTCATATTATTGCACATTCCATTTGCCTTACATCTTAGTTTTAAACGTATTTCATCACCAACTTTAATTGGAGCACTTGGATCATTTAAAATATCCATTTCCAAAAATTCCAGTGTGCGGCTTTTTGCGACTGATCTTGGAATATTACGATAATCATAATGGTACTCCATCTTTTTCTGGGCATCAGAATAAATACTAATTGCAGTATCTACATCTCCATCATAAATCAGTTTGCCGTGACCCAAAACTACACAACGGGTACACAACTGGCGAATTGTATTCATATTATGGCTGACATATAAGACTGTACGCCCTTCATTATTCGCTGCATCCCCCATTTTTCCAAGGCATTTTTGCTGAAATTTCATATCACCAACCGCAAGCACCTCATCCATAACCATGATCTCACTATCTAGATGGGCAGCAACCGCAAAAGCCAGTTTTACATACATCCCGGAAGAATATCGCTTAACAGGAGTATCTATAAACTTCTCCATCTCTGCAAAAGAGACAATTTCATCAAATTTTCTGCTAATCTCCGCTTTTGTCATTCCAAGAATCGCACCGTTCATGTACACATTCTCTCTTCCAGTCAATTCCGGATGGAATCCTGTTCCTACTTCCAGCATAGATGCAATACGTCCATTATACGAGATTGTTCCTACGGAAGGTGCTGTAACACGGGACAACAACTTCAAAAGGGTTGATTTTCCAGCGCCGTTATGACCTATAATACCTAATGCTTCGCCTTTTTTCACTTCAAAAGAAACATTATCCAGTGCTAAAAATTTTGTGTTTCCATCAACCGCTTTTCCGACATTATCGAGTTTCACATTTGGATCTTCTTTCCCTCTTTTTTTTGCCCACCATGATTGGAGATCACCACGTAATGTTCCCCCACCAATTGCACCCAATCGATATTCCTTAGAAACATGATCTATGCTTATTATTGTTTCATTGCCACTCATAATCACTATCACCTCACATTAGACGGTATCCATAAAGGTCTTTTCAACACGATTAAACATTATAACACCGATAAATAGAATAACCAATGTAACACCCCAACTAATTAAATAATAAGAAATTTCAATATTTCCAATTCCCAGAAAAGCCTGTCTGAAAATATTAATAATCGAAGTCATCGGGTTTAACATATATAATCCCATGTATTTCTGTGGAATAATATTAATATCATAAGTAACAGGAGTTGCATACATCCAAAGCTGAACTCCAAAACTTACCAACATTTTTAAATCACGATATTTTGTAGTCAAAGCGGACACTATCACACCTGTTCCAAGTCCCAACATAGCCATTTGAATAACCAACAGAGGCAAAAAAAGCATATATGCATTAGGATGAACAGCACCCTTGACACAATAAATAATCAAAAGCATAATAAACATTGCAAATTGTATTGCAAATGAGATCAGATTTGTCATGACTGTGGATATTGGCATGACAATACGAGGGAAATATACCTTCCCAAGTATCCCTGCATTCCCCGTAAAGGTATCAGCCGTTTGTGTTAAACATGTTGAAAAATATGTCCACACAACTGTACCGCTTAGATAAAACAGAAACGATGGAACACCATCTGCAGCCAATCCCGCTAATGACCCAAAAACTACTGTAAAGACTACTGTCGTAAGCAGAGGTTGGATAATTGCCCATGCAGGACCCAAAATTGTCTGTTTGTATTGGGAAACAAAGTTTCTATGGACAAATAATGTAATAAGATCTCTATATTGCCACACTTCTTTAATATTAATATCAAACCAGCCTGTTTTGGGCTTAACTACTGTCTCAAACTTTTCCATAATTTATCTCCTGATTATAATTTCTTTTTCATTTTTCTCTTAATCGTACCGCATCCCCAATAAAAAGTCCACCATACAAGCGGCCATTTCTTCTTCCTTTGATTCCAAATCTCTCTATACTTTTCCTTATCTTCTTCCTTCCCACTCTTCTTCGCGCTCCAAAACGCCTCTGCAAAAAGCATGCCACGAACTTTATAAAATTTACGGCAATTACGCTTCAATACGTGTTCCATGTACTCTTCGTGACAGGCATACATATACGCATCAGACACTTTATGGTCTTCTACCGCATATCTTGACTGATAATTGGTGCCACCTTTCTCCACAATAGTACGATGGTGGCTAACCAGCCGCGGATCAACATACACCTTTCCCTTCCCATATAATATCAATGCTAAAGACTGATCCCACACCATATTATGCGCTTTGTAAAAGACATCTAATTCCTCCTCTGGAGAATCCTGAAAAAAATTACGGAAGAATGCAGTATCGGTACTATTGGGCAAACGATCAAAAAAATGGTAATTCAAAAAATCATTATATGAAAACACCATCGGTTCCTTTATATCTCTTCTCACCTTCTGAATGGACTCAGTAGTGCTTAATTCACACCAGGAATTACAATACATTCCCACATATTCCGAATGTTTTTCCATAAAATCATATTGATATTGCAATTTATCATCGCATTCCCACCAATCATCACCTTCTAGAATTGCAATGTATCTCCCCTTGCATTGTTTCAATACTCCATACATATTACGGCTACCACCTACATTGTAATCACGCAGTGACAGCACTATTTTATCTGGATAGCGTTTCTGATAATCCAGCAAAATTTCTCTAGAATTGTCCGGCGAGTGATCATCATCTACCACAATCTCATATCGAAAATCTGTTTTCTGCATTAGAATACTGTCCAACAACTGTGGCAAATATCTCTGCATGTTATAAGTGATAACCGCAACACTGACAGCTATTTCATTCTGATCAGACATTTTTCTTCTCCATATATTCAACACGATTGACAGCATACCAATTCAAGGACTTCTTCTCTCCTCGAATCTCAAGCGCATCCTTCTCCAAATACTCAAATTGAAATCCGACTTTTATATAAAAGGCATTAGCACGCTTATTTTCAGTCAACACGTTTAGATAAATCCGTTCCAATTGTAAATCTTCAAAAGCAATCTTCCATATCTGATGAGTTGCATCCAAAGCAGCACCCGTTCCATGAACTTTCTTTCGAGTACTTATTGCATACTCGGCTTCTTTTTTCTCATAATCAATCTCTTTAAGGCTAATAGTTCCCAAATATTCATCTGTTTCATCAACAATAGCATAATGTTTACATCTTCCATCTTGCCTGGAATGCATAATATAGTCTCTACAAGATTTTTCTGTCATATTCCAAGCATCAAATCGAAAAAAACATGCTATAGAAGGATCCTGCATCCATTCTAACATGTAAGGGGCATCCTTATCCTGTAATTCACGCAAATAAATCGCCATCTTCTTACTCTCCTTCAAATGAATTAACCGCCTCTATAACAAAATCAACGTCTTCCTCCGGCATGCCGGCATAAATAGGTAGACTTAATTCCTGCAATGCATAAGTTTCACTGATAGGAAATTCTCCATTCATATGATTCAAATATCCATAACATTGCTGTAAATGTGGCGGGATTGGATAATGAATCAGCGTTTTAACGCCTAGTTTTAACAGATGCTTTTGTAATGCATCTCTCTTTTCACAAAGAAGCGCAAATACATGATAAACATGATAAGACTCTTCTCGACATTCCGGAAGTTTTACAAATGGATTATAGATTCCTTTCCTATACTTTCTCGCAATCCAATTCCTATATTCATTACCTTCCTTCAAATGCTTCATACTCACTTTCAAAATTGCCGCCTGAACTTCGTCCATACGTGAATTCACACCAGCAATATCATTAATGTATTTTTTAGCGCTTCCATAATTTCGCAGGGCTTTTAATTTTTTTGCTATTTTCTCATCATCGGTCAATAATGCCCCTGCATCCCCCAACGCTCCCATTGGCTTGGTCGGATAAAAACTGAAACAGCCAATTGTACCAAATGTTCCTGCCTTTTGACCATTGATAGTTGCATCGTGAGACTGTGCGCAATCTTCAATTACATAAAGATTATATTTTTCTGCTATTGCACAGATTTTTCTCATCTCACAAGCCTGCCCATATAGATGAACCGGAAGAATTGCTTTCGTCTTTTCTGTAATAGCCGCTTCAATCTTATCTGCATCTAAGCAAAAATATTCATCCGGCTCTACAAAAACAGGTGTTGCCCCATTTTCCGTAATACTCAAAACACTGGCAATATATGTATTGGCAGGTACAATCACTTCATCTCCTGAACCAATACCAAGCGCTCGCACTGCCAAAATCAAAGCATCAAGACCAGAATTTACACCAATACAATACTTTGAGCCCATGTATTCAGCATATTTATTTTCAAAATCATCTAATTCTGTTCCCAAGATATACCAACCCGATTTCATCGTGCGAAGCACTGCCTGTTCATACTCTGTCGCATACAAATCATATGTTCTTTTTAATTTTACAAAATCAACTGACATTTCAAACCTCGCTCATTTCGCTTAGAAATTCATCCATATCACGTATGTACTCTTCGGGATCATAATACTCACTTGCCATACACAGCAGAATACTATCCTCTGAAAAGTCATACATATCCTTCCAAACCAACTTTGGAATATATATTCCGGCATGTGGTTTATCTAAAACAAAGATGTCTTCATTTCCCCGACCATCATTCGTTTTAACTTTACAACTACCACAGACATTAATCAATACAAATTCACTTTTTCGATTCGCATGCCTGCCACGTATAACACTTTCATCAGACCCATAAATATAGAATATCCGTTTAATGTCAAAGGGAACATCATTCACTCCCTCAATAACCACAAGCCATCCTCTTTCATCCCCATGCTGAGGAAATTGCAACATATAAGGTTTATCCATCATCTTCCTCACAATCTGTCACCGCATTCTGCAAGCATATGACCATAATTTGTTTCTTTACCATCTACCGTTTGTTCATCTTTATTTCCGAATTTCCAGGACAATTTATACAGAAATGTATCTCCCTCCGTATATCTCTTAAACTGTTCAGGATTATATTCATTTCCCAAAACATTTATCAATTCATTACGCAACAAATTATTATCTGGTACATTATCTATGACCTCTTTTACACAAGGAATATTTCGATAAGCAAGTTCAAAGATGTAATCCATCATAAGATAATCAACTGCTTTGTCACATTTCTTCCAATATTCCAGTAGACAGTCCCTAGTAAATGCAAATAATGGAAACTCCTTATTTCCACCCATTACATATCCAACCCATCTAGAACGAGACATTAACATCTTTCTCTCGGTTTCTGCTTTACAAACAAAAAACGGTGTTCTTAAAAACTCCTCACCTTTATCCTGTGACCACCATACGGTAGCTCCTGTAAAAAAGCCTCCCTCTGATGCCATGATAGAAACTACCATCAAATCACAGATATGCTGTAATGCAATCTTACCCTCTTTATTTTTTCTCAGGATATATTCCGGAATATCAAAATATTTCTGATAATTATCCTTTGATAAAGTAATTACCTCATGACCGGTATGCCTTTTGGCACTGTCAATACACATCCGAAAAAGCTTGTCTGCATTTTCCTCTCCTTGCCACCACATACTCCATACTTTTATATCCTGATTCAACTCATATAAATTAGGAGGTGCCTGTATATTTCTATATCGTGCAATCGTTTCTGAACATTTATCTTCTATATAGTTTAGCACCCACTCATGCTTTCTCATCGCAATCTTATCCATTTGATCTCCAGACTTGTTTAACAAAATGGCAATATCCAAATCAAGACATCTTCTGGCATAATCCTTAGAGAAGATTTTATTTTCTTTATATTGTGCATTTGTCTTTTTTATCCACCGCCAATATTTGTTAATATGCCTAATATTAAATCCCATAACTAACTCCTCTATTCCTTCCAATATACTTCATGATGATGATCCGGCAAAATCATCGGCAAATTATGAAAATATTCCGGCTTTGTAATATGCTCTCCATAAAAAATCTCCATATGCCTTTTATATTCTGAAGGAGCTGGAAACCAATGCCCTTCAAACTCCAAATCAACAGAATTATCCAGCCACTCCCTTGCGAATCGTTCTTTCATTGGATTTCCTTCAACCAATAGCCCAACATACTTACAACTATCATAATCATATTTTTTTACTTCATCTGTCATCTTTTGATACAATTTCCATGGAGTATAGATTCTGTCATATATCAGTCCCTTCCATCTCGATACAAATGAATCACCTTTCCTCATAGTATCAAATCTCTCCAACGACAAATGAAACAGGGAATTATAGCGTTGCATTTTTCTAATATGTTTTCTACATTCCTCTTCATCATCCGGGTGACCATCCATAGGCAATATATCCAAATAAATCCCTGTAATCTTTTCTATACCACCGCTTTTTTCTTTCAACACAGTTCGATCATCAATTAATTTTAACATAGTATATTCACAATGTTCCTTGGACGGTGCATCAATTCGAATATAATCTGGAAATTCTTTCTGCAAAGTCAATAACTTTTCATAATCTGAACGAGGCATTTTTAAATCAATATCATCGTCCCACGGTATAAATCCCTCATAGCACATAGCTCCAAGAAGAGTACCACCATCCATATAATAGCGGAGTAAATACTTCTTACATATGTGATCAAATATTAACAACATATCCAACTCTATTTTCTGCATTTCTTCCAATGATATTTTTTTCATAATCATAATACCAATCTATACATTATTAACAGTTCAATTATTAAACTAATTTTCGGCAAGTCTTAGTAACATTAAAATCCTGATAGTTAATATCCTTTTTATGTATAATATATTTATTTGCTTATTTTAAATTAGTTGACATACTTTCTTCCAATTTTCGTAATCTCTTGCTACAAATACACGATTCAATACTCTTTCCGATTTTTTCCCATTTTTCGCATAATTCTTACACTTATCGTTTAATTTATCATTGAATTCACACGCGAGAACAAAAACAGATTCTCTTATATTTTCATCTAAATATTTTGTACGTTCATATAACATTTTTCCAATTTCATATTGATATGCCAGACATAGACTATTATTGTATTTAAATTTCGCTCTTTCCGACACAAAAAAACAATCACATGTTAGATAGAACTGATCCAAAACTTTCACATTTGTTGCCTTCCATACATTCTTTGAAGCATTATTATTATGAAAACGATAATGATACATCGCTTGACCTATATAAGCAAAAATTTTACACTGAGGATATAATATCAATCTAGTGCACATATCTTCATACCAATATCCTGTAGGGAACTCAACAAACTCAAACAATGATTTTCTTATCAACATTCCCCAACAAAAACCATTAAACTCATAAATTCTAGCAAGTGTATCATCTCGCAACATAACATCCTTATCTTCAATATATCTTCTACCATTTTTTCCATTTACAAAAGCTCGATATCCACATTTTACAATATCTGCATTTGTTTCATACGCTCTATTGAGCATCTTCTCCACAAAATCCGAATCAATAAAATCATCATTATCAACAAATAATAGGTATTTACCAGATGCTTCTTCAATTCCTCGATTTCTAGCAGCAGAAATCCCTCTGTTCGATTGATGCACTACTTTAAAATTAGCATACGACAAATATTGATCTAATACTTGTGTCGAATTGTCCGTCGATCCATCATCTACACAAATAAGTTCTATTGTATATTTACTTTGTTGATTCAATATTGATTCTATACAGGTTGCCAAATATTTCTCACTATTGAATACTGGAATAATTACACTCAAATTAATATTATCGTCTGATTTTAAACTTCTAGAAACCAAATCATAATTTGAATTCTGTTTATATACATTATCTAAAACACATTTCGCGTCTGTAACCGTAATTTTACTAGCCGTACCCTCTTTATATAATATAGACTTCTCTAACAAAACTACTTTATTTAAAAGTCTTTTAAAATATTGTACACTTTTATCTATAGTCTTTTGAATCATGTTCTTTGTCCCTTCATCGTTTCAAAAATCGAGCTACTTTATGCCTATTCTTTCTATAAAAAATCCATCCCCATAAAGATATCTTTCTATTTTTATAAATAAAACGTATCTCTTTAGACATAGACTCTCTACGGTCTTTTTTATCTTTATAAATTCTTTGATATTCGCTTAAGTTCCTGATTACGTCTACCTTTTCACAAAATAACGGGATTTTATATAAATATTTCCATAATGTCTCTGAAATAACCTGGCACAGAATATTATATTCGATATTTATCATTTGCTCACGTACGTTTGCATCCTCCTTATTTACGTATGAACTATAATAATGCATCCATGTTCTATCAATAGTCATAATTATATTGTTCACTTGATTCAAATCATATATTCGACTATAAAATCTATTTGCCTCTAAAATAATTCTATAATGATAATATGCAGTCTCTTTGAGAAACACAAAATTGCATTTGCTCAAATATCGAATAACAAACTCCAAGTCTTCATACAATTTCAAATTTTCATCAAATTTTAAATCATATTGCTTTAACAGATTCATCGAATACACTTTTGCACAAGAAGATGACAATATATTTCCTTGAAACATCTCCCATATATTATTTACAACCTGACTTTGTCCTATTAGTCCTCTGTTCATCGATGACTGTAATTGTGATTGAACGTGTTTGCCTTTTTTATAAAAGTCAAACCATAATCCTGAAATAATCAAATCAGGATTATACTCGTATATTATCTGACTAACATCTTGTAAAAAATCTTCATTCATTGTATCATCACAGTCCACAAATATAATATAGAAAGAATTCGCATTTTCGATACCTAAATTCCTCGCGCTAGAAACGCCTCCATTTTCTTTATGAATCGCTCTGATATTTACATACTTATAAGCATATTGATCACAAATTCGTCCACTATCATCTGTCGACCCATCATCTATTAACAATATCTCAAAATCATTTATCGTCTGTTTTAATAAACTAATAATACACTCTTCCAAATAAACTTCACAATTATATACAGTTACTACAAAAGTATAGTTATACATATAACTCTCCCTACTGCCCATATAATGAATATGGATCAATTTGCCAAAAAAACTTAAAGTCTTGAAGAATAGTCTGAGAACTACCAACATAACTATTGTAATACCAAAGTGCAAATAATGTAATCATTAAGCCAATAAGTACATAGTTATTATGAGCAAAATACCGTATAGTGTACTTTCTTTCTGGCTGCACCAAAGCCTGATGCTCTCCCTCCTCCATAATCAAAGGCATAAACAGCACAATAAACTGATAATAATAATCGGCCAGTCTTGAGAAAACATTGTCATACATAGAAAAATACTGAATAATTACTGCAACAACCATTAGATTAAATACCTGTCGGTACATCACATCATCACGTCTTAATGGTCGCATAAAAAGCCCGAAAGCCATAATGAATATCATCATTAATGCTCGTCCACCTATAGTCCCATCTGCAGTATAAAATTTCTCTCCCTCATAATATGCCTCAGCCAATAATTCTACAATCTGCCCGCGGAACAAATATACTGCACCAATAACCGCAATCGTAATTGCAATATATCCAATATCAATCTTCTTTTTTGCTATAGGATATGCAAATAAAAAGATAAATGCCGGAGCATGAAATACACCTGCAATAATAGTCCATATAAAAAAGCGCCGTGGTTTATTATCTAAAATTCCCATCATCGCCAACATAACAAACCCCATTGCACATGTCTGCTTCAGACCGCTAAAAGTGAAGACATAAAATCCCATAGCAATAAACATCAAATAACTCCAATAAGGTGACGGAGAATATCTGTAAATTAGCAGTCCCAATGTCATAGCGATAAATGCTGCAATCACAAACACACACACTTCATAAGGCAGTCCAAGGAATCCCACTCCACGGAACAAAATACGTATCCCCATATTCGTGTAATCTGAAAACACATGCTTCCTCCAGTCAATACCATTACAATTCGTATATAAAGTATAATACTTAATCAAATCTCCCATCCACCAGGAACGGAATCCACTAAAACATGCCATAATTATGGTAATGACTTGTATACACATTTTTTTATTATATTTTGTCTCTCGTCCTGCTGCATATATGGACGCAACTATCATAACAATAAGCAGCAAAATCATTTGTTTATCCAATTTTAACGCTCCCTCTAGTTTAAACTTCTAACATTTCATAGAAATCATTAATTGCCCGAAAACTATAATTTACCTCTTGAAGGCAAATCTGCTCCAACCTTCTGCGCAACGGAGCATTTTTTACTAGTTCTTCAATTCCAACTGCAATAGATTCAGCATCTATATTTGTTACAATGCCGGTATAATTATTCTCTATTTGATCTTTTACTGAGGGATAATCTGTTACTACAATTACCTTTCCTAAGATTTTCGCCTCATCCAGAACTATAGATTTTCCTTCCCATCTTGAGGGTTGAACTATCATATCTGCTTGTTTCATATACGGATAAGGATTTGTTCTAATACCTTCAAGAATATAATCTTTTTCCAAATTATTATCATGGATATACGATTCTATTTTTTCTCTCATAATACCCTTTCCATATACATGCCAGCAAACATTTACTCCTCGTTCTTTTAAGATTTTACACGCCTGCGCACCAATATCAAATCCCTTTTGATAATCCAGACGCCCAACAGATACAATATTTATTTTTTCCTTATCCCACTCCAATTCTACTGGTTCTTCTGCCTTTCTTATAATCTCTTCTTTAAGAACAATATTCTCAATGACTCTCACTTTTCTCTTTGTATTTGGAAATAAAGTAACAAATGCTTTTTTACATTCCTCAGAAATAATTGCCAACTCATCAAATGCTTCATAATATTTTTTTTCAGAAGATGTCGGATTTCTTCCCGTCATGTCAATGTGAATCCATCCAATTTTTTTCTTTGCTTTAACCTTATCCAAAACAAAAAAATCTGGGAATCCTTCTAAATAGCCAATAGCAACATCATATTCCGTGTTTATCTCAGGAATATAAGGTTCAACTATCTCCCAATTAAATCCCGGATTTTTTGCAAATTTTGATTTTAATGTCATCCAAATTCTTGCTAGTGCTGCTTTCAGATGACCTTCTTTTATAACATCTCCAAGATATTTCCTTAGTTCAAGAGTCATCCCCCTTGTTAATGTATCAGAGTCCAGGGTATTAACCCATTCAGGCACTTGGGACTGTAATACACCTCCATGTTCAAATAGAAAAAGATCAACATTAATCCTATTTGGATCCAAAGCCTTTAATAAAGAAATCAGACTCTTTTCCGCTCCCCCCATACGAAGTGTATCTATTACAAATAATATGTGCTTCATATTTTTATTCAACCTTTTCTTTCCAATTCCTGCATTTCATTATAAACATTATCATTTTAATCATTTCTAGTTTTACTGGCAAAGCAATACACCAACTTTTTATATCTAAATGATATTTCTTTCCTTGTAATTTGTATTTTCTGCATATCAATCTATTAAGTTCTTCTTTCTTTGATTTAGTCATAGGAAGTCTGTCCATTTCACCAAGTACGGTATATGCGCTTCGATAAAACGAAAAACTTAGTGCAGATAAAAATAAATTTTTATGTCTCGTCAATAAATTTGAGTCACAAATCGCATCGACCATTAATTCATGTTCAACAAAAGCACTCTTGCACAAATCATTTCTTATTTTCCGTGATAATGAATTTTTATTTTCCGTTGATGAAATATAGAGTAATACATCAGCACTTTTCACATTCTGAATAACTGTACTATATTGTATTACAAAAACCTTATCCTCTCCTATATGTAAACGTTCAGGAAATGTAATATCATATTTATCAATCAAATCTCGTCTGAAAACTTTGTCGCATACAAAATTAAGTTTCTGTTTTCTTAGTTCAGAACACAGAAAAGAAACAATCTGGTTCTGATCTGTAATTAAACAAGACTTATATCTATCTGTTTTATACACTTGACCATTATATACTTTTCTCCCAAATATTAGCAAATCACATTGCTCAAAAAGCATATCTGTAATTTGCTCAAAATAATCCCGCACTACAAAGTCATCACTGTCTACGAAACATATATATCTACCAATAGCACATTTCAGACCAAGGTTTCGTGCCGAAGAAACTCCACCATTTTCCTTTTTATAATACTTTATTCTGTTGTCTTTGGCAATGTATGCTTGGCATATGTCTTCTGTACCATCGGTTGAACCATCATTTACAACGATAATTTCAAAATCATTTCTATTTGATTGCAATAAACTATTCAAACACCTGCAAATTGTTTTTTCAGCATTATATGCTGGAATAATTATTGAAAAATGAATATCCATGTGCCTACTCTTCCTGCTTAAACGTTAGTATAAATTCCACCCTCTATCCATATGCATTAATTAATGGATGATTGTTTTTAATTCCTCTACAATATTACTCAAGCCAATACTACGCATAATTGCTCCTGCATTGTGCCTTAAATCAAACTTTATATCAACTGGCAGACATTTAAATCTTACCCTCAAATAATTTTTCTTTGTTCGTCTCCCAGTGTGATTGATCTCATCCAAATACTGATAAAGGAACAATTTTGTCCTTGGCGTAGAAAAATGTATCAATTTCATACTGCTTAATTTACCATCTTCATAGATATTTCCGCAGTAATCCATAGTAACCTTTTTACTGTATGCTGGTAATATAATCATCTCATACGCTATATCACACGGTTCACATTGATTAAGCACCATAGACATCGCCATAATTGGTTCATCTGCTGGCTGTTTAAAATATCTAAAGTCTATAGAGGTATACTCGTCAACTAATTCCTCTGCCTTTTCAAAAACACGATCTGCCACCTCACCTTTTTTTACATAATAAATTCCGCCATTCATCGAAATCAGGTACTGAATCTGAGATTTATATTTACCACTTCCTTCATATGTAAACCATCCTTTCCGAGAATCCAGAGGCAACTTACAGCCAAACGCTGTAACATCATTCTGACATTCAAAAATATCCCAAAGATTATCAATCGAATTAATAATCAAAGTATCCGCATCAAGGAAAATCGACTTTTCATAAGGAGAATACTTCACAAGCATCTTGTCCAGTGTAGAATGTCTTGCTTGCTCAACAATTACAACATCATCAAAAAAAGAATTATATTTCGTTTCCTTATCACAAATCAGTGCAAACGGGTACTTCCCTTGACCGCATTTACGATAAGACAAGCAAAGATTATATGCTAACTGATAGTATTTATCGTTACCTGTAGCAACTGTCACAAATCCTTTTAAATTATTCATTTTATTTTCTTACACTCTCCTTTGATTTATATATTTTTAATGGAAGGTTCTCGTTCACTATCTTAAACACCTCTCGGGAATACTTATTCTCAAACTAATTCATCAAATATTTCATATATGCTCCCACTGCACTAACTATTTTCAAACTTTAATCTGCTCATAAAGTTTATTTGTAGTACAAACTTCTATCTTTCCTTCTCTCTCTCTTTTCTTTAAATAATCACACAGTTTTATAAATTTCTCTCTGTCCCATGTCCAATTATCTTCTTTAACTGTGTCTTGCAAAATACTATGGAACATCAATGTAATTGACATTTTTCTTCGAATACATAACTCTATTAATCCCTTAACTTGATTAAATGTAATATCTTTTAACACTGGAACACTATATATAATTCTATCATCACATTGAGACATCAGAGTATCCTTATATGCAATCTTATAAAAAACAGGCAGGTGAATTATCCTTCCCACTTTACGGCAAAACACTCTAAATTGAGTATAACTATGTATTCGCAAACTTGTGCGCATATATAAAATTTCATTTTGTAAAAAAACACTATCAGATGTTTTAAACTCATCTACATCCATTCCAGAACCCGGACTAGCAAATCCAAATTTTGAATCCAATGGTAAATTCAGCCATTGTTCGAGTTTATGTTTTCCATTCTTAAGATCTTCCTCTGTGTTAAGATGGTAGTCCCCATGCAAAGCCAATTCCACTAAAGGACTATTCCAAAATTCTTTTACATTATCAACAGTAATTGCATCTTTACTAGTAGGCAAAAGATTTAAGGGACACGTTTTATCTATATAACCAGTTGTTACATTCACTGTAACTGGAATATTTTTTGGAATTGTTATATTGTTTATTATGTCCCAATTATCATCTCTCCCATCATCAAAAGAGAGACTTACAAGTGCTTTTTTCAAAATATCACCTTTTTCCTTTTTTCTCATAAACTTCATAAATCGTTTGATAAGCAACAGTTGCTCCATATCCTGCACTATTAACTATTTCCGCGTACTTAGCAGCATTTTCCCTCTTAGAATCAATAATCCTTTCTATCCATTGCCGCCTTTCCAATGGCAACTGAATTGCCAAATCAGTAACAAAAGCATCTCTCGGAACACAATCCGACACAATACAGGGCAAACCATTTGTCTGTGCTTCAAGCAATGCAAGTGGAGTCCCTTCCCTAAAAGAGGGAAATACAAATACATCTAGTGCACTCAAATATTCATTTACATTCATGACAGCACCTGTAAAAATAACATTTTCCTCCACGCCCAGTTGATTAGCCAAGTTTTTTAGATTATCTATATCTTCTTTTTTACCGCCACCTATAAGCATCAGCACTGTATCGCAATTATTTTTTAATAAATCAGGTAATAATTCAATCAAAAAACGTTGGTTTTTTAAAGGTATAATTGTACCCGAATGACCTACTACAAATTTATCATAGATATTATATATTTCCCGAATTTTATCTCTATTCTCTTTAGACCATCTAAAAATATCTATGTCAATGCCATTATTAATAACAACCCCTTTTTTGTCAAATGCTCTTTTTCCGAACATCCAATATCCGGCCTCTACTCCACAAGCCATTAAATCCGTAGAAAATATCCTTATTATAAATCGCATTATCTGCTGATATAATTTTTGAATCAAAGAAACTTTAACTTCCGTCTTCGTTGTATGTGAATGAGCAATTCTACAAGGAATACCACAACACTTTGCAACAAATAAATTAATTCCCGAATTAAACATTGTATGCGAATGAACGGCAACATACTGGTATTTGTCACATAATTGTTTTAACGAACGTATATAAATTCTATAGCCTTGTCTTGGCGAAGGTAAAATAAAGACCTTTCCGCCCCTAGTTTCGATTTCCGCTCCATATACATTACCAATTCCTTCAAAAACCAAATAATGAAATTCATATTTTCCCCTAGGAGCATACTTGCTTATATTTGCAGCCACTCTTTCTGCACCGCCAATTTGCAATCCTCCAGAAATAATTAATATTTTATCCATTTGTTTATTATCCAATTTTTTATCAATAATTTTTTATAGTTACTTCTTTTATTTATAATTTCTTACACAACACATAATCTATTCTTCTACATAACTGCCATCTGATCGGAAATGCAATCAGCATACATTTAAAATCTCTATACTTACATTTCACTAACTTATTATATCTATTACATATTACTTTTGTATACTTTAATCTACTTTTTTTAGAACAATCGAATTTATATAATTCTGCAATAACTGTATATGCGCTTCGATAATAAGAATAATTTAGTGCTTTTAAGTATTTTCGTTTATTTAAATCACTTAAATCCGATTCATAAACCATCCGAAACAGCAATAGATGTTCTAATAATATATAATCACTTAAATTGTCCCTTTTTTTTCTTGATAAAGAATCCTCATTTTCAACAGAAATGACATAGATCGGATAATCTATGAACTCAACTGTTTTAACATACATAATATATTGAACAACAAAAACTTTGTCCTCACCAATTGGTAATCTCTCATTAAATCTAATTTTATTTTTTTCAATTAACTGTCGTTTAAAAACCTTATTGCTGGGAGAATTTAATAATTGTCGCTTTAATGCCAAACTCAAAATATTTGATACAATATCGTCTGAATTTGCAAAACAAGTTTTAACAGATTGTTGGATAAAATCAATACCATCATAAATGATTCTTCCAAAAAGCAAGAAATCTACATTTGATTGCAACGCTTTATCTAACACATCAAAATATTCCTTTTTAACAAAATCGTCACTGTCTACAAACAAAATATACTTACCTTTGGCATAGTCCAACCCCAAATTTCTTGCTGAAGACACACCGCCATTCTCTTTCCAAAAATAATGGACATTCTTATTTTGTTCTGCAAAACATAAACATATTTTTTCTGTCTGATCTGTTGAACCATCATTAATCAAAATCAATTCCACATCGTCACGACGATTTACAATTAAACTATTTAAACACCGCTCCAAAGTTTTTTCTGCATTGTAAGCGGGAATAATTACCGAATATTTTATATCCATCTTCTCTTACTCTTTTTATTTTCATATATACATTAATTTTTTACTTTTTTAGTAATCTGCTACTATTCGCCTTACGTAGTTTAGCACGTAAGCCATCTGGAATTACAGCACTTATTCGCAGAAGAATACGTTTTAATTTTTGCTTTCCAGTCATTCTTGAGCGGTAATAGTGAATGGCTGTTCTGATATTACCGCTTTCCCTGAGAATTTCCATTGTCTCATCATGCAGTTTTTGCTGGGAATAACCTTCCATATTCTGCGCCGCTAACATATCCGTAGCATCTGATTCCTTCAGAACATAGAAACGATTAGTACTGATCAAACCTTCCACCACTTCTTTTCCCTGAGAAGTACAGGCAAAAACGGCTGAGACACCATCTGTATGACTTTGAAACCTAGCCCCCCAATAGTCACCAATTCGAAGATCAGCTGAAGAATATTCTTTTCTAGCCTTACATTTATAACAAGCATCACTAAGCAGAATATTCTCAAAAAAAACCTGCCAGAACATCTCTGTTTCCCGGGCACCGTAATATTTCTTTCCATTGGCAACTACTCTTAAGCAATAGGTATGCCAATCATTCTTCTTATATCGGAACAGGACTGAATCAAAAGTACTGGTTCCTAGTTTTTTCTTCAATTTTTTACAATTTTCTTCCCAGACTTTATAACTTGGAACACCATGACAAAAGATTTCCGTTAATAAAAACTGATTACGGATATGATACTTTTTCAACACCCTATCCATACCTGCAATCTGGCAAGGCGTTCCAAATACATAGAATCGGCTCTCCGAATTGTTTTTTGCATCTAACACTGCTTCTCGAAATGCCTCAGAGGGATTACTCTGAAGATATTTCGATCCGTCCAGACTAGAGATATCTTTCAACTCATTTACAATCTTATGCTCCACTTGATTAGTTTTTAGGTTATACACAGCACCAACAACTTTATATCCCTTACGAATTGCCATTACTGCAAGTTCATGGGCAACGCCGCCTGACGAACACTTCCTCACTGTTTTCTCATTGGAACTCTGCAAAGCATACAATTTTGCATTATACAAACTTACCATTTTCCGGCTTTCTACAAAACGATTACAGACCTGAACACACAGTCCACAACGAATGCAGAGATTATCTTCTACCTTTGCAACGAAAAATCCAGTTGAATCCAAAAAAATCCGAATTGCTTTTTTTGGACAAACAGCCACACATGCGCCGCATCCTGAGCAAGGGTGTTCTGCCATTTTCATGATATTTTCTTTCATTAAATTTTCTCCAGTGCTTCTTCTAAGTATCGTCTGCTAACAGTAAGCAATACATCAATCTTCGCATCTACTTCTTTGTAATCAATTGTCTGAGACAACACATATTCCAGATTTTTTGCCGTTAGACATTTTAATCTTCTTTTCTGTAATCCTGTTTCTTCGAGCAATGATTGCAACTTAAAGGCATTAATACTCTCTCTAATGAATACTGCAACATTACAATGATTTTTGATTGCTACAACAGTACCATGAAAAGTGTCGGTAACCACACACTCCGCATCTTGAAAATATGAATACCATTCCCTTGCATTGCAGACAATATTCTTATCACACCACTTATGATATGTCCCAAGAGATACCGTAATTAATCCATGTTTCTTTGCATAGCGCTTAATATTACGAACCTCATCCTTATCCACCATATTTCTATCATAAGAATACACCAAAAGATATTTCTTCTTTATTGGCTTTACTGATGTGATAAATTCATGCCCATCATACAAAAGAACCGGATCACTAACCAAAGGAACCTGCTGTCCTGTCATATTGTAAATCATTTCCCTGGTATGTGTATCCCTTGCAGAAAGTCTATACATACTGCTAAGACCTGACTTTACCATATCATAACAATTGAATTTTTTTAATACTTCCTCTGTAGTCCTTCCGAATGCAGGTGCATAAGCAATTGCAGGTTTATTCAGATTATATCCATACATCATCTTATTGCACCCCACATCAATGCTATATACCTCATCACTACCTATAATAATAATATCACAATCATTATGATTATAGGGCTGGAACTCTAACTCCTTCCATGATCTCTTGTGAGCCAATACCTTTCTAGTATTAAATAAAGTAAGACCAATTCCCTTTTCAATCAGATAATTTTTTACATAATAAGGAAAATTACGCAAAGACATACTGTTTTTACTTGCTTCACTTTGATCAAAATCAAAGTTCTTCTCATAAGTCAAGATACACACTTGATGCCCCATATCTTCCAGATAATACTTCATGGCAAGCATCTGAAGTTGTGCCCCCTGATTATTTACATTGTAATGTGTTAATATTCCAATCTTCATATCATACCACCATAGAGTATATACTATCCTACATCATTCAGATTATAAATTCTCTTTAATTCCTGCTTTACTGATTCCACCGTATACGCCTGAGCCTTGCGGTATCCGTTCATTCCCATCTTTGCGGCCTGGCTAGGGTTAGCATAAAGCATACAGATTCTAGATATATACTGTTTCATATCATCCGCCGGAATCATGTAACCATTAAAATCGTTTTTCACTAATTCTTTATGTCCCCGATTAATAGATGTAACTACTGGCTTCTTACAAAGCATAGCCTCTAAAATATTCAATGGAAGACCTTCCCGATAACTGCAAGATACAACTAAGTCAACAGCAGGAGTAATTTTCTCCAAGTCTGTGCGATACCCCAGAAGTCTAATATTATCTTCTAGTCCTCGTTTGATAATCTGATTTCTCAATTTCTCCTCTAGGGGACCATTCCCAGCCAAAAGAATTTTGAGATTCGGAATCTTATCTCGGAGAATAGGTGTCGCTGCTATCAGAGTTTTTTGATTCTTATTATCATTCAGTTCTCCAGTACATAGAATCACATAATCTTCTTTCTCTAGATTCTCTGCTCGCCTCATGGCACATCTTGTCTCAGAATTCACTGAATGATAACGATCTGTATATACGCCAACACCATGTATACGCTCAATATTAGTATGGAATTTCTTACCAGCGAGCAAATAATCTTCTTTCGTAATAGCGATTAACGTATCACAAAATCTCGCCATAACTCGCTCAATAGGATAAAATATCAACCAATTCTTCTTAGGAGCCCCCTGATAAAAATGGAAGCCATGAGCCGTATAAAACACTTTCGTTCCCTTTCGCCTTGCTCCAACAGCAGCAAGACGAGTTACAATACCACCCATAGGTGTATTACAGTGAATCACTTCATAAGATTCCTGTTCAATAATCTTTTTTAATTGTCGATATGCTTTTATGTTATCAAGACTTTTCGGTGAACGAGAAAACGGAACATCATATATCTTATCTGCAAAATCCAACTCCAGCCCATTCTTCTCTGCCAGGTTATTCCTCGCCGCCACATGCACCTCATACCCATTCTCATGTAAAACCTCCGCTAACGGGCGATGAAATTGTCCGATATGACTCTGTACCGTCGCTGTAAGCAATACTTTTTTCATAATTCTATTTCCTTTTGATGAAATTACATAACCAATCCTGCAATCAAAAATGCTACACATGCAATTATCAGTGCCAGAATTGCATAGGGAATCTGCGTATACACATGATCCATATTATCAATTCCACAAGCGCTTGAAGTTATTACTGTTGCATCTGAATAAAAGCAAGCGTGACTGCAAAACGTACCACCAGAAACAATGGCTGCCATAACGAGCAACAAATTTACATCAAGTGCCGCACCCAACGGAATAATAATAGGTGCGCAAACCGCCGGTATTCCCCAATTACTTCCCGTAATAAACCCTAATCCTGCTACGGTAATAAAGGCAATCATAGGAAATATTTTTGCACTCACCAATGGCTGAATGATTCCAATAACATACTCGGATAACATCAAGTCTTCAGAAGCCTGTCTCATAAATAATGCTGTAATAATAATGGCCAAAGCCGGAACCAGATCTGCAAATCCCTGAATCCAAAGATCACAAAATTTTCCACCCGATAGCTTTTTTCTTGGTATGTACATGAAAGCACAAACAAGTATAGCGGCAACTAAAGCCACAAACATATCATCTGTTACCAACTGTACGATTATTAAAGTTGCAATAGGAATTAAAAAGTCCCAAATACTGGCATTGATATCAACTTCCTCATGCTCCTGCCTATTAAGTTTCTCACTTTCTTTACTATACACTGCCCCAGTTAATTCTGTTCTCTCATAAGCTTTTTTCATCGCTCCAAGTCTTGGAATAATTCCAAAAATAAATAACGGAACTATAAGCAATGCCGCAATCGCATAAAATATATATGGAATTACATGAATATAAGTCTGAATAGCATTTCCATATCCAAGATTCTTCACACTCTCCTGTTCATAAAAAACACCTGCAAAAAATATGGCCCACGTAGAAAACGGCAGTAAGACACAAACAGGCGCTCCCGTTGAATCAATAACATATGCCAATGCTTCTCGCGGTGTTTTCCTTTCATCAGACAATTTTTTTGTACATGCACTGATCGTCAGGATATTCATATAGTCATCAACAAAAATAATAATACCTAATATCCAGGCAACAAGCAAAGTGGATTTCTGTGATTTACATATCTTTCCCAGAAATCTTGCAATTGCATGTGTACCATTTGCCGCATTAATAAGTGCTATCAAACTTCCAAACAAACCACATACAATTACCAGCCACATTGTATCATAATCTGTTATTACACTAAAGAAAGAATCCGTTATAGTTGTAATAAAATTCTTTCCATCAGCTATACAAATAATCAAATACGAAGAAACGACTCCCATCAGCAAAGCTTCCGTTGTACGTTTTGTCTTGATAGCCGTCATTATTACAAGCACGGCTGGCAGCAATGTCAATATTCCATAACTCATAACATTTCTCCTCAAATACGGAATCTTATCTTTGAAAAAATCTCCAAATAAATTCTTACAATAAATGCCCTGAAACTCGTATGTGAAATATCTTTTATTACAATGCCTGTTTCAACAATTCTAGGTTCCATATATGTTATTAAATCATTAGGAATCGCATCTATTTTTCTTTTTTCCAAAGGAACTGTAAGCATTTTCTCTATATATTTTCGATTATTGAATGGTATCGTAATATCATAAGATACCCGATGCTCCGATGTCAGAAAGACACCTTCTCCGCCACTCCATGCAAATTCCCAAAAATAAAGTTCCAACCACGACAACTTGTCAAATGTCTTTTTGCTATAATATCGTTTCAGATAATTCGCGAAAACTTTATCCGTCTCTTTTATCAGCCACGGTGTTACATACACTTTATGCATAGCTCTCCAGTAACTTGGATATGGATATTTCGGGAATTTTTTCTTATTATATTTATTATAATACCATCCTCTTCCCATCTCATTAACCCAAGATTTAACTTCTATATCGCATGGCGGGTTCTGAGAAAAATACAATCTTTTTTTCAAATCATTCGTATTATTCTCTCCTATACATCCTGCATTGCATTCCATTACTTTCTTAAATACATCTAAGTATTTATATCCATCCCATTCCTCTGGTATTTCGTACAGTTCATGCTTTAACCCCAGATATTTACATATCTTTTGTGCCGCTTCCGCATCCACAGATTCATCCACATTAGAAATATAACTAAAATAAGAAAACTTATCGTATATCCCATTAGCACAAGATAGCGCTGTCATACTATCCCGTCCCCCGGTTACCGAAATAGAAACTTTTTTTTCTGGCCATTTATCAGCAATACATTTCATCGTATTGGACATAATTTGTCCAAGTTCATGAATTGTATTCTGATATTCTTCCTCTGTCCGGGTTTCCTTCACTTCATAAAAAGGATAATACCTCTTTGTAACGATTCGTCCGCTCTTTTCCTCATAGATCCCGGCACAATTGGGTTGCATTCTTCTTAATTCTGTAAATGGTGATAAATCTCCAGGTAACCAAGTCCCCCAATAATGCCAAAATCTATTATTTATTAATTTTTTAATATATTTACTTTGCTGCAATCCCTTTAAATCTGCAACTAATTTGCTATGAGAAGTTACGAATAATTTTTCATCTATTGTCCCATGATAAACCAACTGCATTCCAGCACAATCCGTTGAATATACTACTCCATTCTTTGTAGCATATCCTACGCAAAAAACACCTGTCAGATTGCTTTCTTCCTTCCAGAAAGCATCAGTTCCACTTTGTCTGGCTTCTGCCATGCGTTTTAAAAGTTCATTCTCATCTATCACCATATTATATGGATCATATGCATGACCAATCAAAAAGTATGTATATCCTTCTTTTTCATATACATACACATAAGTTTCTTTATGTGTATAGATAAAATACTTTCCATCTGCAATAGTACATTCCATCCAATTCGAATAAAAAGGATAACCCTCCGCAAGATTCTGTTTTTCATTCGTAATTAAGAATCCCCTGCAATATAATTTGTCCCTGAATTCCGGACAGTCATTCAAAACTTTTTTCATTTCATTTGGTGAATAATAAGACATCTTACTTTCCTTTCTTTTGCTCCTCATTCCATATTACTAAATATAGTATGACAAAGTCTCTCCTGGTTTCCTTCTCCCACAAAACTATTGTGTGATGTAATGATTACATTCCCCTTATTCCATAAAGGGCTATCGGCACTTAGCGGTTCTTCTTCAAACACATCTAAAACTGCGCCACCCAGTCGTCCATCCAATGCTTTCTCTAATGCATTACCATCAACTATTGCTCCTCTTGCAATATTAACAAGAATTGCTCCATTCTTGATTTTCTCAAATCGTTCTTCATCAATCATGTGCCAGGTATCTTCCGCAAGGGGAACCGTCAGCACAACTACATCCGCCCGAACAAGTACTTCATCTAAAGTATCAGCCGCTTTCACTTCATCAAAATATAACTGCTCTCTTTCAGAAGTCGCTATTCCAATCACATTACACCCAAAAGCCTGAAACCGCTTTGCGCACTCTGTGCCCACACTGCCACATCCGACTATGCATACTGTCTTACCATACAGTTCCTTCAAACCACGATGCTTTTCCCATCTATGTAATTTCTGATTCTCACGAAAATAAGATGCCTGTTTATATAATTGCAACACTCCGCTTACAGCAAACTCCGCCATAGGAATACTATAAACACCCCGTGCGTTATGAATCTCAATGTCATGTTCTTTCACATATTCCATAGGAACACGGTCAAATCCCGCACTTGTCAACTGTATATATTTCAAATTACTAAACCTTTCAATAGGATGGTAAAGAAACAGTCCATTACAAATAACTCCCTCTACCCACTCATATTCGCATGGCAGTTCATCCTTTTCATATTGGCAAAAAGAAACCACATGTCCCATCTGCTCAATTTTACCAATATTCTCTTTTGCGCTTTGCCATGCTCCCGTAATCAATAGATTCATGTAGGTTTCTCCTTTTTATCTTACATATTGCCACGAATCATTTGCACTTTTTCTGCAACAATCTGTTCATTTTCTTTGAAATAATCGCTGTATTTCTTACATTCCTGCTCCAGATTACGAATCCCTCTTATACCATCCAGAAAAGTTGTATTTATTTCATCCAAATCGTTTATTTTACTTACATTGCAAAAACTTCTTGAAAGAATCACGCATGTAGAACCAAGCCTATAGTGTTCTCTGATTATATATTCTGCGGGAAGCATCCCCTTACCAAGCGCAGCAATACCGCCAAATCCATACGGGACTCCGGCCAGTTTGAATTTCAAACATAATTTTTCCACTGTGCCATCTGTAAGAAGTTCAAACATGAATTTCTTTCCATATCCCAAACTTAAATCATTCAAGCCAACAAAGATTTCATCGATTCCCTTGATTTTTAGAATCTCATCTATAATCCCAACCGCTTCCGGTGTTTCTACCAATGGCAATGTCTTTGCCCGACCATTCACCAACTCTACGAATTCATTGACTTCATCCACCGCCTTAAAATAAGGTAACATAAGGACATCTGCACCAGCCTTAATAACTGCATCAATTTCCTCTTTTGAAGAAAAGTAATCTGCCGTTGCATCATGAATCGGATTCACTCTAACCATTATTTCTGATGTATGGACAGCTTTTTTCACCCTTTTAATATCCTCTACTGTATGGTGTGATTGGACTGTATCCATTCCACCCTGACGTTCCGACTTTCCAATATACTCCATATCAATGAAGATACGATCTACACCTGCGTTCTCCGCAATCTTTGCAACATCAGGTCTGTTTGTTATGTACATCAATTTTAATCCCATAATTCTTCCTCTTCTTCAATAACAAGCATATGCCAAACTTATCTCATCTCTTTACGGTTTCTCCTACATTCTCATTATCAGCGTTACTTAGAACTTTGAATATTGTCATAAAGAAAATCTTAACATCCAACAAAAATGATACATGATCCACATACCAAACATTTAATTGAATTCGCTTGTGCCACTCAACATCCTTTCTCCCATGCACTTGTGCCCATCCGGTAATACCAGGACGAACATGAAACATTCTTTTCTGCTCATCTGTATACTCTTCATAAGGCCAGGGATGATAAGTAAGCGGCGGACGCGGACCAATTAAAGCCATATCCCCTCTTAAAATATTGATTGCCTGGGGAAGTTCATCGATACTAGTAGCACGGATAATCCTACCTATCCGTGTAACACGCGAATCACCCTTGCCGGAATAAACGCCTGAACCTGTATGTTCCGCTCCCTGACACATACTTCTGAATTTCAATATCTTAAACACTTTCCCATCTTTTCCGATTCGTTCCTGTTTGAATAAAATCGGACCCGGCGAATCAATTTTTATAAGTAGAGCAACCAACAACATTGGAATTGCACCTATAACTAAGACAAGGAAGGATACGATACAATCTATCACCCTTTTGAATCCATTTTTATACATTCTTTTCTTCCCCCGACTCTGCTTATAAGAATTTTATAACTTCACAAAATCTTTCCATATGCTACTATGCAACATAAGGTAGCGATATTTCATATCCCTACCTTTATCTGCTACCTATGGCTTCGGATGATAAGTCGGCACGATACTCTCCACAATCATCCTCATATCATCCGTCTCATTCTCAGCAGCCTCATCCAGCACCTGCAGAGCCTGATACAATTTTCCTTCATCTACATCAATCGGATGCCCGATATGGATTAATTTATTCGGAGTATCTGTCATTCCTTCTTCATCCATCAGAAGTTCTTCATATAACTTCTCCCCGGGACGAAGTCCGGTGATCTCTATCTCTATATCCTTCCCTAATATAAGCCCGGACAACCGAATCATATTCTTCGCCAGATCCATGATCTTAACCGGCTCTCCCATATCCAGCACGAAGATCTCACCGCCTCTTGCATAGGCCCCCGCCTGCAGCACCAGAGATACCGCCTCCGGTATGGTCATAAAATAGCGGATGATGTCCGGATGCGTTACTGTTACAGGCCCTCCGCTTGCAATCTGTCTCTTGAATAGCGGAATTACACTTCCATTGCTTCCCAGCACATTACCAAAACGCACCGCAACATACTCTGTATCGGAGTGCTTATCGAATGTCTGTATAATCATCTCGCAGATTCTTTTGGATGCTCCCATGATATTCGTAGGATTGACCGCTTTATCTGTTGAGATCTGGACAAATTTTTCTACTTTCCACTTATGAGCCATCTGAACCAGTTTATAAGTTCCCAGCACGTTATTCTTAATCGCCTCATTCGGACTATTCTCCATCAGCGGAACATGCTTATGCGCAGCTGCATGATAGACGATGTCCGGATGATACTGTCCGAAGATATCATCCAGTCGGTTCTCATCTCTTACGGAACCAATCAGCACAACCAGATTCAGTTTAGGAATATCATGCAGCAATTCCTGCTGAATATCATATGCGTTATTTTCATAGATATCGAAGATAATCAACTGATTTGGATGATGTCTGGCTATCTGTCTGCATAACTCGCTTCCAATGGATCCTCCTCCGCCAGTGACCATAACTACTTTGCCGGATACATAACTCATAATCTCATCCAGATTAACCTGGATTTCTTCTCTGCCTAACAGATCATCGATACTTACCGGACGCAGTTTACTGGTACTCACCTCTCCATTGACCAGTTGGTATACTCCCGGAAGCATCTTCAGTTCACACTCTGTCTCTTTACAGATATCTAATATCGGTCGCAACTGGACTACAGAAGCAGATGGTATAGTAATGATAATCTGCTGTATATTATATTTATGTGCATATTTCTTAATACTATAGCGATCTCCTACCACCCTAACACCACGTATATATTTTCCAACCTTATTCGGGTCATCATCTATCACGCAGCACACTCTCTGATTCAAATACTTACTGTTCTGAATCTCAACAAGCAATGACCTACCGGCCTCTCCTGCCCCGATGATCATAACTTTTCTCTGCTGTTTCCACGGAAGACTGCGATTCTGCTTCTTAAGTCTTATCAAGCGGTAAGAGAACCTTGTTCCGATCACGAATATAACCAGATAGATGGTCCTAAGAAGATAATAACTCCTCGGAAGGAATCCTCCGCTCAATATGACAATTCCAAGTTCTAATACTCCTAATACGACACATGCCCATACGATACTTATAATCTCCTGCGGTCCCGCGTACTCCCACAGGCTGCTGTATATTCTAAATAATGCAAATATGATGATTGTCGATAGTACAAACATCGGCTCGTATCTTGTCAATTCTGCCAGATATTCCTCCGGAATCTGATAGATAATGAATTCAAATCTTGTTGCTAAAGCAAAAAACGAAGCTAGTATAATACATATAATATCTAACAAGATTAAAAAAATTCTGCGTATCACTAGTTGATAATTGAATTTTTTCGTTCTCATTTATATATCCCTCTTATCTAAAGTATCTCTCTCACTTACATTCAATTTGTTATTATACCACAATTTTATTCTCTTCGGAAGGTTTAATTATTACAATTGACGTTTTGTTACGCTTCGTGACATTTTATATTTATTTAACAAAGACTTAACTGACTCATATATTTTAAACTAACATTCGTATTCAATAATGAAATGCTCTGGTAGATGCTGAGTACTAAAAAAACGTCAATATGAATCTTCTGTTTCAGATAGAATTCATATTGACTCTTTTTTATTCTTGTTAAGATTTTTTCTTCTTTTAGAACTCTTTCTTTTTTTAGAATTCCTTCTTCAGATAATAGAACCCGAATGCCGGAATATTCACTCCTCTTGCTTCCATCTTATTTCCGGAGATCATATCCTCATACTCGCCATCCGTCTCATTGATCCACGCCGTCTTATCGTGCTCGCTGAAGTTGAATAATCCGATGATCTTCTCACCTTCATAATATCTTCCGATACACAGAATGCTCGAATCCCAAGTCTCAATCGTCCATGTATCCGCGTTAGATACAAATGCACGCTCGCTCTTACGGATCTTCTCCAACTGATCCAGTCTCTGGAATACCTTTCCCTCCACAGTATTTGCATCTGTAATATTCTCAGCCAGTTCCCAGTTCATCGCTCCACGATGGATATATCGGGAATCTTCTGCCTTATGCGGATCTTCCTTATAGGAATAATCATTCACCTGTCCAATCTCGTCACCACTGTACAGCACCGGAATACCAGACTGCATGAACATATAAGCATGAAGCATCACATCCTTCTGAATCGCCTTCTCCATCGCTTCTTCATCCTGCTCGAATCCAGCCTTTTCGATACCACACATGGACGCCGTTGTTGCACAGAATCTTGCATCTCCTGTTACCGGGTCTGCATTGTAGAGTTCTCCGCGGCTGGTGCTGTCCCCTGCATATCCCTGGAAATAATCATTCAGATACTGTTTGTGAGGGCGTTCATACATACCATCTTTCGCAAGTGACGGATAATCCAGTCCCCAGCCAATATCATCATGACAACGCAGATAATTAAGGAACACATATTCCTTCGGCAAACCATTTACAACATCCAACTGCTGCTTTAATAATTTGACATCACGGGTTGCTACCGTATGCCATGTAGTTGCCATCGTCGTAACATTGTATAACATATGGCACTCCGGCTTCTCGACCGTTCCGAAGTAAGGCACTACCTTCTCAGGCTCCATGACAACCTCGCCAAGAAGCAATACGCTGGGGCACACGATCTCACTGATCATACGCATCATACGCACGATCGTATGTACCTGCGGCAGATTCCTACACTGTGTATATAGTTCTTTCCATATATATGGAACCGCATCGATACGGATAATATCAATCCCCTTATTCGCCAGGAATAGGAAGTTATACATCATCTCGTTGAATACCCTTGGGTTCTTATAGTTCAGATCCCACTGATATGGATAGAAAGATGTCAGTACAAAATGTTCCGCATCCGGAAGCCAGGTAAAGTTCCCAGGCGCCGTAGTTGGGAATACCTGTGGCACCGTCTTCTCATATTCCGCCGGAATAGAATAATCCTCATAGAAGAAGTAACGGCTCATGTATTCACCGTCTCCCTGACGCGCTTTCTTCGCCCACTCATGATCTTCGGATGTATGGTTCATTACGAAATCCATGCAAACATTCATATTTTTCTTATGGCAGGCTGCAGTCAGACTCTCCAGGTCTTCCATCGTTCCCAGTTTCTCCTGAACCTTACGGAAATCAGCCACTGCATATCCACCATCAGAACGTCCTTCTACCGTATCAAGAAATGGCATCAGATGAATGTAATTTACATTGCTCTTTTCCAGATAATCCAGTTTGGACTCTACGCCTTTCATATTACCGGCAAAATTATCGATATAGAACATCATTCCGAGCATATCATTCTTCTTATACCAGTCCGGAGATGCTTCTCTTAACTGATCAATTGCTTTCAGATCATCATTACGCTCTTCGTAGAAACGATGCAGATTATCACATAACTCTGCATACATAGAACTGTTATCATAGAGTTCCATGTAGAGCCATCTCAACTCATCCATATGTTTCTCGAATCTCTTATTATATACTTCCTTCGCGGCAGTTTTACCGGCTGCGTTTTCTGCTGCCGTTACTTTCTTTGTTTCTTTCTCCATAGCAATATCTTTAACCTCCTGAAAAGTTACCTGTTTCTTCCCTTTAATTATGGATTATTATACACTTTCGCCTCAATTCATTTCAAGACTTTCCAAGATAGAGCCTGTGAGAATATCCATCATAATATTTGTTTATTTTAGCACTTGACAACTTATCACCAGTTTGTTATAAATATTTTTTACTATAAAAGCAAATTTCTTGTCGCATTTCCCATATCATTATGTTACACTATCTCTATATTATACATCCGATAAATTTCTTTGTATTCCAGGACTGATTCAGCCAACGATTCACAGAACAATTACGATACTCTATAACAGAATAATACCGATACCGTATGAGAAACTGGTTGGAATTCTTACATAATTCATCTATAATAAAAAGAAACAGAAATATTCTGTTATCTTCCATTCCGACCACTCATACCGTATAGAAAGGAAGTGCCTATGAGTGAAGGAACTGTTAGAAACGAACAAGACCAAGGAGCCAAGATCATCTTCGAAAATGCCGAGATGTGTGCCCAGTTCCTGGATGGCTATGTGCCAATTGATTGCCTGAAAGGCCTGAAAGCCGAGCAGATTGAAGACATGAGCAGCCGTTTTGTTACCATGTGGGACAATGAACGTGATTCAGATGTCGTAAAACGGATTCACCTGAATCCCGATCTGGCCATGTACCTGATTACTATTATTGAACATCAGTCAAAGGTTGACTATACGATGGTAATGAAATTACTACGCTATATGGTAATGATCTGGACCGATTATGAAAAAGAGATGGAGCGAAAGAAGAAGGGCATCACAAAAACAAAGGATTTCAAATACCCTGCCATTCTTCCGATTGTCTATTTCGAGGGAACCACTAATTGGAACGTTGCGACTCACTTTGCAGACCGTATTGCCCTAAATAATATTTTTGCTGAATATATCCCTGATTTCAGATATGAAGTCATACGAGTGCACGATTATTCGGATGATGAAATCATCAGCAAAAGAAACGAATTTTCATTGGTCATGTTCGTGAATAAGTTGAAGAATTCAGAAGATATTAAGAAGTTAAAAGATCTGCCACTGGATTATCTAGAGAATCTGCAGGAGAATTCCCCACGGCATCTGCTGGAGGTGATTGCTACGGTAGTCTCCACATTTATGCATCGTATCAATGTCCCGAAGGATGAGATTGCAGACTTTACCGATCAGATCTTGGAAAGGAGATTTCCCATGCTATTCGATAGTTTTGAAGCATATGATGTACAGGAGATTCGACGCACCAGCCGGGAAGAAGGCTGGAACGAAGGGCATGATACGGGCTGGAACGAGGGACACGCATCCACTCTGATTGCTTTAGTCCACAAAAAAATCCTCAAGGGAAAGAGCCTGGAAGAAATTGCAGATGAACTGGAAGAAACACCGGAACGAATTCAGGCGTTCTATGATATTGTAAAATCCAACCCTGCAAAAACACCGGAAGAATTTCTAACCATATGGTCATCCCAGCGGACACAGAAATAATAATTCATCCATGTTCTAAACAATCTTTACTATAAACGATTGCCAGATTGGGATAACAGGGGTTTTTTTGTTGTCTCAATCCGGCAATCGTCTTCACATTTTATATAACACTATCTTGCACTCAGAATAACTACATCTTTTCCTTTCAATTCCAGTTTCTCTCCTGCCCGATATTCCTTCTTAGATACAAGATCCACATAATTCCGATCCAGCACTACCTGCTTACTGTCCACCGCATGGTTCAAAAGGAACAGCGTCCTTCCCTTCTCATTCTCTCTTACTGCTGCTTCTACTCCCTCTGGCGTCACCATAACAGGCTCCACTCCTGCTTCCTGGAATATGTTCTTTAGGAAATGCCTATAGAATTCAGCATTGGACCTGGTTCCGACATAATAAGCAGTTCCCTGTCCATAATGATTCTTCGTCAGAACCGGAGTTCCCTGGTAGAAATCTTTCTCATAGACGCTAATGCTTTTGGCGCCACCTTCCAGATGCATCAGATCGCACAATACATCTGCCGGATATTGATTGCCTTCATATATAAATGCATTCTCTTCGCCCTCCGGCAAAGCGTCATTCTCCTCAACCCAGATTCCCAGGATATCTTTCAACTCTCCCGGATAGCCTCCCGGAAGTACCAGATCATGTTCTTCTACGATTCCGCTGAAATACGTGGTAATGAAGGTTCCGCCTTGCTCTACAAATGCTCTTATCTTGTCTGCATAGCCTGTCTTAGTCATATAGAGAAGCGGCGCGATCACTACTTTATAAGAACTGATATCATCCTCCACACCGACAATATCCACCGGAATATTCTGCTCAAATGCTGCCGCATAATAATCTCTGATTGCATCCAGATATTTCATCCGCACACTCGGTCCTGCGGAATATTCTACTGCCCACCAGTTATCCCAGTCGAATACGATTGCTGTCTCTGACGGCGTGCGCCCTTCAAGGAAAGCATCTCCCAAAGTCTGTAATTCCTCCCCCAGTGCTGTCACCTCACGAAATACTCTGGTATCATCCCGTCCGGCATGATCGATCACAGCGCCGTGGTATTTCTCACATGCGCCGATTCCACGTCTGATCTGGAAGAACTGGATCGCATCCGCTCCGTGGGCTGCTGCCTGGAGGCTTAACAGGCGCATCTCGCCCGGTCTTTTCAGCCGATTATACGGATGCCAGTTTGTGACACTCGGAGTCTGTTCCATCAGCACGAAGGACTGCTGTTCTTTGATTCCTCTCATCAGATCATGATTCAATGCAGTAACCGCCGGACCATCTGTTGGCTGCGGATAACTGTCCCAGGAAATAAAGTCCATATATTTCGCCCATTTCTGATAATCCAGAAGTTTAAAGAAACCCATCAGATTCGTAGTGATCGGAACATCCGGCATCTCCTTTTTAATCGCATCATATTCCAACTTGAAGCACTCCATCATACTGTCAGACATGAATCTGCGATAATCAAGAGAGATTCCCTGGAACATCGTCTTTTCCTGACCATCCCACTCCATATGCTCACTCAACAGATTCGGCAGCACAACCTCGTCCCAGTCATAGAATGTATGCCCCCAGAAATCCGTATAGAAACACCGATTCATTTCCTCGATGGTTCCGTATTTCTCCTTAAGCCATTCCCGGAAAGCCTTCTCACAATTCTCGCAATGACACTCTCCGCCAAACTCATTGGAAATATGCCATGCCACAATATTGTCATAATCCTTATATCTCTTAGCCAGTTCACTTGCCAGTCTTGCCGCGTATAAACGGTATGTAGGGCTGTTCGGACAGGAATTATGACGGCTTCCGAACTTTCTCTTCTTACCATCCGCGTCTGTCCTTAAGATGTCTGGATGCCGCTTTGCCATCCATGCCGGATGCGCGCCTGTAGACGTGGCCATACACACCTTCAATCCATTTTCCCGCACGAACTCCATGATCCGATCCAATTTATCAAAACAATAGGTATTCTCATCCGGCTGTAATGCCGCCCAACTGAAAACATTCAGTGTCACCATGTTGATATGTGCTTTTTTCAGCATACGCATATCTTCCTGCCAGATTTCCTCCGGCCATTGCTCTGGGTTGTAGTCTCCACCGTAGAGAATCTCTGTGATGTTATTTCCGTAAGCCATGTTTTTCCTCCTCATACTTCAAATCTATCTTTATATTCAATATACTCTTTCCCCGAAAATGGCGCAACCACCCCAAAGTCCACCCAGACATTTTTGTTACAAGTACCAAGTAAAAGGGGACTATTGATCAGAACAAATTGTCTAAGGATGTCGAACACTGATGATGAGTATTTCTTGCTTACGGACATGCTATATTCTATAATAAAGATACAACTTAATATAATGGAAACATTAGAAGAATAGCCGCATGCCAATCTGGCAGCGGCTATTCTTCTTTCTGATCTTCTGTATACTTTCTATCAGTCCCACACATACTACCTGCGAAAGCGAGGAGTGCATAGATATGAAAAAAGGTAAAACTAATCTGCCACCAGTAAATCCTTACTCCAATGATGGCTACGATGATGACAACATCCCTGAGATCGACCTTCCAAAGACAACCGATGTCGGAAATTCAAACTCGGATGAAGTGCCTCATCATGATAGTCTGGGAAACCAAAAATAGACTTAAAAATAATTAAAACTTCAAGTCTATTCAACATGAATTACAAAAAGCGTCGTGTTTACGACGCTTTTTATCTGGAGTATACGGGATTCGAACCCGTGGCCTCAACAATGCGAATGTTGCGCGCTCCCAACTGCGCTAATACCCCATACCGCAATTATAGCACCGCCTGGTACTTCACTGCAAGTTATATCTGTCATTAAATTTCATCTTATCTTCTTATCCTTAAGTACTGATCCCTCAGAATCAATTTCATCTTATCCCTTGTCCTTGGAAAACATCTTGATTCCAGAAATTGCTCATACTGTTCAAAAGTTGGCTTTTCAATCTTGCCGAATGCACGCATCAACGGATAATTCGTGTAATTATACACTTTTAATTTTCTAGTCGGTTCTTCTACATCGATAACTGTACATATTTCGTTGCGATACATATACCAGAGACGCATAGGATATTCTTTCTCGGGTATGCTATAATCCTCGGGTATCTGTGGATATTCATTTAATATTTTTACAAGCATTACGATAGGACCACTAACGGGAGATGTACCGCTTTCCCAACGCTCTATCGTCTTTTTTGATACATTCACCAGCCTGGCGAATTCGGCTTGCGTCAATCCTGTTTTTTTTCTGCAGACTCTGATATCTTCACCTTTTATGGATGGCACAATTGCATATGTCTTCATTTTATAATCTCCTCATATGATACCCCTAAAATAAGGGTTTGTATTATTGTTTTAGTCCTTATTTTAAGGGTATTATACTGCAAACCAGCAATAATATTTAATAGTTCTTAGTTTTATATTTTGTAAATATATACACAAAAATAGTGCTGGAACTGATTCTCCAACACTATTATCTTGATAAAACAACTTCGTGGTAATACCTATGCATTTCTTTCTGCTCTGTAACTACTGCTCTATCCTATCTTCTCTCTTAATCCTTCATACATCCTCTTAGACACCGGCACATCTACTCCAAGTCTCTCTGCTTCTCTTACCAGATACCCGCTAAAAGTCTCAAGTTCCGTAGGACGCCCCGCATTCACATCTCTCTGCAAAGAACTGGTAGCGTTATCCTCCAGTTCTTCTCGAAAACGCCGCACGATTGCATCTGCATCTTCTCTTGCAATATGCACGCCCTTCTTTACCGCTACTTCATATGCCTCATAGACCAATCGCTCATATTCTTTATCCTTTTTCGGATCACTTCGAAGCTGCCCGATATTATTGTCATAGAATGCCGTTAATACATTATATGCACAATTAAGGATATACTTCCTCCAGATATCTCTTTCAATATCTTCCGAAACCTTATGGTCAATGTCAGCGCCTTTCAAAAGTCCCGACACTTCAAGCACCTTATTCTTCTCTTCCTCGCTCGCATCCATGATACCGATTCTTAAATTCGCAAAGTCTCCCTGCTGTGTAATCGAAAAATCCTGATTAGCAAATGCTACAATATAGATCAGAGAATCAATCACCGTTCCTTTTTTAAGAAATCTTCTTGTACGTTCTCCCGGGTCAGCGCCATTCATGACTGGAATAACCACCGTCTCCTCGGTCACTGCATTCTCAAGTTCCTTACATGCCTGCTCCAAGGAATAGTTCTTCACACAAAGAAATATAACATCCTGTGGTCCAAGTTCTTCCGTTCTCTCCACTACTTTTTCCGGCTTTGCTACAATCTCTCCTTGATAATCGCTGTGAAGGACCAAGCCCTTCTCCCGAATCATTCTACCTCTCTCACCACGGGCTGCCAGTGTCACGTGGGGATACTCACGAATCAGCATACCTGCCAGGTAGCCGCCGACACCACCAATACCTACCACTGCAATCTTCTTATCCTTAAGTACTTGTTCTTTCATAGATTTTCACTCCTACATATCCATAATCATTCCCAATATCTGCCCATATATACTTTTGCATCCTCCTCAGATATCGAAAGCCTATCCCTGATTCTCGCTTGCGTATCCTCATATGAAACGCCAAATTCCTTACAGATTACAATTAATTCTTCTGCCCTGCCTTCTAACTTCCCTTGTGCTATCAACTCCGTAAGTGCCTTACACATATCTACCTTCTCCCCTTCTTGATAATATTCTTTCACATGTACCAGTTCCTGCGCTGCCGTATACTGTACAATTACATTAAATGCATCCTCCTCCATACTCTGATATGCCGGATCCTTTTCTACCAATTCTTTTAATTGCTCCATATCTTCCGAGCAGTTGATTTTCCAAGCACGAATTTCCCGAAATGAATATTGATACTCTGACAGCCGGAACGGCTTAGAGATGCAGACCTCTTAATCAGGTTCTGTATATAGAAAATATGCTTTAAGGGAAGTATATCATAGGGTATCCGACAAATCAACAAGGCACAGCCTTGATATTCTCGACAAATTTCGCACGGACTTTCCTCTAATATCTCTTCCCTTATCTGCATCCACATGTGGAATGATACTTTATATTTTACCAGATCTATTCTGCCTTTCTTTACTTTATTTCACATTCGTCAACTACTATACACACATTGCAAATATTCTTTCAATATCCTCCTGTGCCAGTGGCTTGAATCCAGAGATCACATTGCCTCCGCAGGCTTTCTTTGCCATGACTGGAAAGTCCTTTTCTTCAATTCCAACTTTCGTAAATGTATCATCCAAACCTAAAATGTTGAAAAAGAAATCAGAAAGTTTCTCAATGCTCTGTTTTGCAATGTCCATCGGCTCCTGATTCGCATCAATACCGAATACATTCACGCCAAACTGAACATATTTTGACACCGTCGTTTCATCCAGACAATATTCCATCCAGCGAGGTGTCAAGATTGCCAGGCCAAGACCATGAGTAATATCATAGATAGCGGACAATTCATGTTCCATAGGATGGCAGCTCCACTCCTGACGTTTTCCCCCATTCACAAAACCATTGATTGCCCAGGAGGAAGTCCACATCAGATTCGCACGAGCCTCATAATCATCCGGTTTCTGCATTGCAACAGGTGCATATTTGATGATGGTTCTCATCATACCCTCCATAAAACAATCCAGCATATACAGGTCTGGATCCATATTGAAATACACTTCCATAATATGGCTCATCATATCCGCAGCGCCACAAGCAGTCTGATAAGGACTGACACTGTAAGTCAGCGTCGGATCAAGGAATGAAGCCTTAGGAAGCAGAGGATCTGCCAGACGTCCGATCTTCTCCTGTGTCTCAGGATTACTGATAACTCCGCCTGAATCCATCTCTGAACCAGTCGCAGCAAGGGTCAGGATTGTAACTACAGGCAAAGCCTTCTCCACCGGAGCCCATTTGCTGAAGAATTCCCATGGATCGTGCTCGACACAGGCACCTGCTGCCATCCATTTCGTTGCATCTAAGGTAGAACCACCACCTACAGCCAGAAGCACATCAATCTGATGTTCCTTACACATCTGCGCTCCGTCACGTACGGAATCAATACGCGGGTTAGGCGCAATTCCGGACAACTCATATAATTCCATTCCTGCATTCTTGATTTCTTCTACTACAGCATCATAGAGACCGCTCTTCTTAATAGAACCACCTCCATATGTCAGCAATACCCGTTTCCCATATTTCAACAACTCTTCGCCAAGATGGCATAACTGATTCTCACCAAAATATACTCTTACCGGAATATCATAAATAAAATTATTCATATTCTTAATCTACTTTAAATACTTTTACTTATCAAACTATTTACTTATCGAATTCTTTCGCCACTTCAACCAGAAGTTCTCGGATTGGCAGATGCTGTGGACAAATATGTTCACACTTCCCACATTTGATACAGTCAGATGCCCGGCTGCCTTCCTTTGTATGCACATTATTATAATAATAATCCGTGTTCCAATTCTGGAATTGCTTCTTTGCATTCAGACAGGCGAACAGGTCAGGAATCGCAATCTGCTTCGGACATCCATCCGTACAGTACCGACAGGCAGTGCATGGAATCAAGCCCTGCCCACGGAATATCTCCCGCACTTTTTTGATAGCCTCATGCTCTGTATCAGAAAGAGGGGTAAAATCTTTCATGAAACCAATATTATCGCGCATCATCTCCATATTCCCCATACCGGACAGCACCATCATAATACCGTCGAATCCTGCTGCAAAGCGGATGGCATAACTTGCATTGCTGCCTCCATGCAGTTCATCCAGAATCTCCTGCGCCTTCTGGGGAAGATTCACCAGACTTCCTCCTTTTACCGGTTCCATAACGATAACTGGCTTACCAAATTTCTTACACACCTCGTAACACTTCCGGCTTTCTACAGAGGCATCCTCATAATCCACATAATTAAACTGGATCTGCACAACCTCAATCTGCGGATACTCTGTCAGAATCTGCTCCAATACAGATGCCTTATCGTGAAATGAGATACCAAAGTGTTTGAATTTCCCCTCTGCTTTTAATTCCAGAGCCGTTTCATAAGCCTGGCATCTCTTGAACTTCGCATAGATCTCCGTACTCTGGGCGTGCATTAGATAAAAATCAAAATACTCAACACCACAGGCTTCAAGCTGGCTTTCAAACAACGGTCTGATCTGCTCCTGTTTATTGAAAAAGTGGGTAGATAATTTATTCGTCAGGATGTATACATCCCTCGGATAACGGCTTACCAGGCAGTCCCGCAGGGCAGTTTCACTTTTGCCGCCCAGATATCCGTGTGCCGTATCAAAATAATTAAAATCATTTTCCAAAAAGTAATCTACCATCCGGCACATCTCGTCATTGTCTATCTCCCCATCCTGCATAGGAAGCCTCATACAACCGAATCCAAAATTCTTCTTTACATTCTCAAAATAACTTCTCATCTCATACCTCCTGTTATCGTTCTTCCACTCTCATAGGCTTTTTCAAAAGACGGATGCCGATAGACATCTCCCTTATCCCATGTTCCCGTTCCATATATGATTCCTTTTTCCTTGGCTCCCGGCAGGCAGCGCAGATATCCCCGAAGACCTGCAATCGTCTCATCTGCAGCAGAATGCTCCGGATCGGCTGCTGTAATAATATAGTAGAAGTCCTTATTCTCAATCTCCCGATACCGAGGCAGGCAGCGATCGATCATAATCTTCATCTGTGCATCCATAGAATAGAAGTACACCGGAGTTGCCAGCACAATCACATCTGCACATATAAGCTTCTGCAGTATCTGCTCCATATCATCCTTCTTTACACATTTGCCCGATTTTGTACATCCATAACAGGAAACACAGGGGCTGATGTTCTTTCCTGCCAGATTGATCTTCTCCACCTCATTCCCGCTATCTGCCGCTCCTTTTAAGAACTGGTCACACAGGACGTCTGAATTACCACCCTTACGAGGGCTTGCACTGATTGCTAATACCTTCATAATACCTCTCCTATCTTTGATTATTGTTTTTACATTCCGTTCTTTACACTTCATATTTTAAGCATTTGTACCTTATGGAACAATTCGTATTTAAGATGGTTTTTATAAGAAAAACTTATATGAAAAAAGACCATATCTGCCAGTGATTTTATTGGCAGATACAGCCTTTTCATACTTCTTACATTGTGTAACTTTTCTTTATAATCTATCTTCGCTTTATAATCTATATCTCGTATTGCCTTTCATTTGCTGCCTGGAATTCCGACTTCAGCATATCTGCAAATTCTTCAACATAATACCCCGAATTATCGGTCTTCCAGAATGCGCAGTAATTCCGCTTGATAGGCTTACCCCTACGCATAAGACGGATTCTACGAAGGGTCGCTGTAAATCCCGGCTCATTTTCATCTCCTTCGATCGGCATAAATCCTTTTCCGCCAATCACCAGAAGCCTTGCTTCCTCCAGATTCTCTGCAAATAAGAAATCTCCCTTTATCCCAACAATCTCCTGATAATAGTTTCTTTCATTCTTACGCTGTTCGGGCGAAGCCACCAATATGCAAGGGATATTCTTCAGATCCTCCGTCTCAACACCCTCCAGATACGCAAGAGGGCTTCTTGCAGCAATCTCAATGTAACATTCCCTGGTTGTCAGAATGCAATTAACATATTCATCCGAAAAAGCACGCCGCTGATCGTTAAGAACCAGATCAACTCTTCCACTTCTTAAAGCATCATATAATTCCTCGTGATTCCCATGAATGATATCTACGGACACATCCGGATATTTCTCTGAAAATCCCGCAACAGCCATCCGAAGTTCCTGACCTGCATAGCCTCTGAGATAACCGATACGAAGTTCAGCATTATCTTTGTTCGCGATCCGTACAGTCTCCTGGCACATTCTTTCAAAATCTGCCGTTAATATCAGACTCTTCTTATAGAAGTGCTCTCCAGCAGGCGTAAGGGAGAAACGGCGGTTTTCACGATGCAGCAGCTGAACGCCCAGTTCCTTTTCCAATGCCTGAATCTGTTGACTGATGGCAGACTGAGAGATAAAACATTCCTCCGCTGCCTCCGAGAAACTTTTACACCGGACAACTGCCTGAAAATACTTGATTTGCCGCATCATCGCCATTTCACCACCTTGCTTTTTATACTTCCTTATTGCAGATTCTCTGCTGCCTGATTCACACACCTCAACGCATTCAGACTTCTCGGATATCCGATGAATGGAATACACTGTGAGATAACCTTAATCAGGAATTCCTTATCATTTCCAATCTGCATATTCGCTGCTGCATGGCTGGTCAGTTGTGGCTCACAGCCGCCCTGTGCCGACAGGAAGCAGAATGTGATCATCTCCCGCTGCTTATAATCCAGCCCTTTTCTTGTATAATAATCTCCGAAACAATTATCTGTCAACCAGTAGTTGATATGACGGCTTTCCTCCGGACCTGATTTCCAGAAATCGCGCATAGACTCTCCCATGATGTCTACCTGTGCCTGTGTACCCGCTTCACGCCGGTTCTCTATCGTAGTCGTTGACTGTGGCTCAAGCGGCAGTTCGATTCCTTTGGCTTCGAATACTTCATTCGTAATCTTAAGGAATGGAAATACTCTTCCAATCCCCAGATATGCAGCCGCCTGATAGACGATTTCTTTGATTTCTACCGGCATAACTCCAAAATTCATTGCCGCCGGAATCATCGCCCGGAATTCATCGATTCCCTGGCATCCAATCAAGGATGCCAGGATTGCCATAAAACGAGTGCGGTCATCCAAGTTGTCTTGATTCACCACCTCATCAAACGCAAAATTGTCAAATAATTCAATAAACTCCGGGTCCGTTCTTAAGAATCCTGATACATATCCAGGGAACATTTTTTCATGATAATTTTTAGCAAACTCCGATATAGCCATATCCTTTTCCTCCTTACACCTGATATACTTTTGTTCCATATGCAGGCAGAACTACTTTTCCTTCTACTGCTTCTTTTGTATCCATATCTGTGACTGCTTTCTCCAAAGAGATTGTCTGCTCCTTGTCTGAGAAATTCAGGACAAACAGATAATCTGTGTCATCTTTTCTTCTAACGGCAATCTCACATTCCCCCGGCACCTTAACAATCTGTGCAAATGGTTCCATAATTCCCAGATACTCAAAGAATGCTTTCATATTCTCTCTTGAGAACACGCCTCCGAAATGAAGTACCGTACCTTCTCCTGCTTTTGTCTCAACAAGCGCTGCTTCTCCTGCATAGAAATTATTCTCATACGTAGCCAGAACCTTTGCATCCGGACCGGTTACCTCTAGAATATCATTGAATACTCCCGTATCAATCTTCACACCATTCCAGTCTGCACTTACAGCATCATCTGCCGGACCTACCAGTGTGAATTCTTTCACCGCACTCTGGGTAAGTGAAGCCATAAGCCCAGGCATTCTCTTCATAACACAATGGCCATTCACATCTTTCTGCCCGGTACGTGCACCCAGAACTAATTTACCGCCCTGGCGAACATATTCCTCTAAGATTGCCGCTGCCTTCTCTGTCACGATCTCCGGATGTGGATAGATCAATACCGGGTACTTCTTCAGATCTTCCACATCTGTACAATCTCTCATATAGACTACATCCATAGGAACATGGTTCACCTGAGATGCAACGAAGATCTCCATCTCACTGGTATCTGCCACACGTCCATGCCAGATATCCTGCTGTGCATCAAATATATTGTCATAATCTCTGATTAATCCGAATGGTGCTACATAATCGGCTCCTGCTACATCATCAATCGCCTGAACTCTCTTAGATAATGCCTGAATCTCTTTTAATTTGCGATTATCACAGTTATCATAATCTAAGATACCATGCCAATACATCTCTGTTCCGAACAAGGCCGTCCGCCAGCGGAAGAAACTGATATAATCAGCCCCATGCATAATACTCATCATTGCCCATAAGGATATCTGTCCCGGCTTTGGTGCCGGTGTATCTACCTGGGTATTCCATCCATTCGCTCCGGACTGCATCTCCATAATACCGAAATGTGGACAGATTGATCTGACTTCTGTCAGGTTCTTACTCCATCTGCGGTCATTGAGCGTCGTATTGTGCTTCGGATCTTCTCTCATAGAATATGCAAAATTCGGGTAGCAGTCATACGTGTAGACATCCAGACATTCATCTTCCATCTTATGGTTATCCAGATTACGGAACATACCATTCGTTGTAATAAAATCTCCTGGTTTTACATATTTTCTTAAAATCTCACTCTGCAGGCGGCAGAATCCAATCGCGCTTTCTGATACGAATCTTGTATAGTCTAACATCTGATGAGGATTCGTCCAGTCATTGATCGTAGTACGAGGTACATATACCTGATTCCAGTCTGTATAAGTCTGATCCCAGAACACAGTTCCCCATGCATGGTTTAACTGATCCAGATTCTTATATTTTTCCTGAAGGAACTTGCGGAATGCTATGGTATCACTTTCGGAATAGAACTCATTGATCTCACAGTTTATCTCATTATCTATCTGCCATCCAACGATACAAGGATGCTTTGCATAGTGTGCAGCGATATGCTCCAGTGCATCCGTTACCAATTCATGTAACTTTGGCGAATTATAGTTAAAATGACGTCTCATGCCATGGCGGAACAGGACACCATCTTTCCGGCAGTTCAGAACTTCCGGATATTTCTCCGTAAGCCATACCGGAGGAATCGCCGTAGGCGTTCCAAAGATCACTTTCATATCCTCTTCTTCTGCCACTTTCAGGAAATCATCAAACAATTCGTAAGAATACACCCCTTCTTCCGGCTCGAAGATTCCCCATGCGAACTCTGCGATACGCACCGTGTGAATGCCATTCTCTTTCATTCTCTTAAGATCCTCTCTCCACAAACTCCGATCCCAGTGCTCCGGATAGTAGCATACACCGATATTTAAATGTTTCCATTGAAATTTTTGTTTTTCTCTCATAAAATTAATCCTCCTAAAATTATTCATTCTCAGTCTTTACTTTCACGCGCGTATTTTATATATTTAATTATAGTTATTTCTTCAAACAAGGCTATGTCTCCCATCGAACAAACCGATGAATTTTGTAACCAAATCGGAACTTCTGATAAAAGACATAATTATAAAGGTGTAGAATATGGATACGATACAAAATGATACAAAAAAAACAAGATCCCTTACGGACCTTGCAAATCAACTGAGCGGATTGGCAATCAAGAATGCCGAAAGTCTTACCCTCCAGCATTTTTCTCTGACAGTGCCTTTTCTGATCATGCTGGAAAGTTGTAATGAATCGAGATCTTTTTGCCAGTTTTATGAGATCTCTTTGAATCACCATGACTCCGTTATCTTAAATGAAGAAGAACGAATCCTGAGCCTGAATCGCGCCCAGCACAAACATTCCTTTGTTGAGATTATGTTTGTATTGTCAGGAGAAGTGACCATGCAGATTGAGCACCAGATTGTTGTCTATACAGAAGGACAATGCTGCATCATGAACCGCAACATCCACCATCATGAACTTCCAAAAGGTAATTTTTCAGTCGTATTTTTTATGTTTCAGAATGAATTTCTGGAAAGTATCCTGAATAATTACCAGGCAGAACTGAATATGTTCTCTACTCATCATGCACCTTATAAAACCAACGAAATCTTCCGGTTAATCCATGACAATCAGGCAGATACCCGTTTATTCGATAAGGTCTACCTTAATTACAGCCCTATGGTCTCCAGCCAGGAAGTTCTTGATAAGATGCCCCCTCTTTTTAACGAGATTTTCTTCGAGATCATGGAGAAAAAAGCAGGCTGCTCGTTATATATTAAAGGAGCCTTTCTGCGCTTTTTCCAGCTGCTTACCTCTCCTGAATTATATTATGAAGAGAAGTCTCTGGCTAAGGCTGAACACCACGACCAGGTATTCGCAGAGATTGCTCATATCATGGAGGAACGCCACGGACGCTGTACACGGGAAGAATTATCTCAGAGACTTCATTACACCGGAGAGTATATTAACCGCATTGTAAAAATGTATACAGGCAAGACCTTATCAGAATATGGACAGACCATATTACTGGAGGAATCTAAGAGACTTCTGATACATACAGACATGAATATCTCTGATATGATATATTCACTTGGATTATCTAATCGGAGTTATTTTTACCGCCTCTTTGAAAGATCTTATGGCGTTACTCCTTTGGAATATCGCAGGAAGAACTCGAAGATTGAATAATTCATTCAATCTTCCATTCCCATAAGCCAATTACAAAAACTTTTGTTATGAAAACCTTTTTGTGACATTTTATCCATTATTTTTCCGAAATTGACTGGGTGTCATCTCAAACCTCTTCTTAAACAACCGGTTAAAATTCGACAGATTATCGAACCCCGTCTGTTCTGCAATCTCCAGTACCGTATCATCCCCGTTCCGCAATGCCTGCGCTGCCTTCCCCAAACGATACTCGATCAGATATCCCAGAAATGCGGTTCCTGTAACCTTCCGAAACCAGCGCATAAAATGGCTTGCACTATACCCACACTCGGCCGCCATATCATCAACTGTTAACTTTTTATTATAATCCTTTTCAATCCTGGATATGACCACCTTCAGTTTCTGCACATTTCTATCATCTATATTATATTCTTCCCTGTCAGGCGCCTCTTGAAACAAGGCAGATACCAATAGCAGCATCTGACCCTTTACTGCCAATTCATATCCCCTGGAGCGCACCGCACACAGATGATCCGAAGCGTCCAGACATGCGGCAATCTTACTATATAGTACATCCTCCTTCCCAATATGAGCCGGTATCTGTACCTTGCCCCGTATCATCGGCTGCAGATATCTCTGACTGCAAAGATCCACACTGTCACTCCCAAGAAAACTCATATCAAAGATAATATTCTCATACTCCATGCTCTCTCTTACTACACTTCTAAGCCCATGCAGATGCCCCGGCAATATCAGGAAGATATCCCCCTCTTCTGCCTCATAAGTCATGAAATCTACCTGCACCCTTCCTCTCCCACGCTTGACGTAGATAACCTCCATACTGTCCTGCCAATGCAGCGGCACAAAAGTAAAATCCTTCGGAATCGTACATGGATATATATTAAATGCAAACATTATATCAGTATGTCTCTTTGTCTCATGATATGCAGAATCCCGGATTCCCCGCAATTTTTCAATATTTTCATTATCCTTCATGACATTTCACCATCCATTCCTGAATATATAATGATAGGATTGTACAATAACATAATGGTATTATACAAGCATTATTTTTATCAATATGTTAAAAATTAAGTATAAAGATTCATAACCAGTTTACATTTTATTATGTTTCAAGCGAAAGGAGATTTTATACGATGAAAACCAAAAATGTCAAAACTCTGGAAACTGAATTAACGAACATCTGCAAAAAAGAGATTGAACAGTGCTCTTACGAAGAATTATACACCGCACTGCTTACCATTGTTGATGACGAAAGCAAAAAACAGGCTGCTCCTGTCAAAGGACGCAAACTTTATTATATTTCTGCCGAATTCCTAATTGGCAAATTATTAAGCAACAACCTGATCAATCTCGGACTCTATGACCTTGTAAAGGAGACTCTTGAGTCCCATGGAAAATCTATGGCTGAATTGGAAGAGACGGAACCAGAACCAAGCCTTGGCAACGGAGGTCTGGGAAGACTGGCTGCCTGCTTCCTGGATTCCCTTGCAACCTTGAATCTCCCCGGAGACGGTATCGGTCTAAGATATCACTGCGGACTGTTCCATCAGAACTTTACCAACCATCTACAGAGCGAGACACCAGATTTCTGGCTTGGCGGTCATGACTGGGCGAAGAAGACGGATAAGACTTATACCGTATCCCTTGCCGGAAATGACTATACTGCAAGACTTTATCAGATCGCAGTCACTGGCTACAAAGGACGCACAAATTATCTGAATCTTTTTGATCTGGATACCATTGATCCATCTGTCATCGGAGAAGGCATTTCCTTTGACAAAACGGACATTGAGAAGAACCTGACTCTGTTCCTCTATCCGGATGACAGCGATGACAACGGACGCCTCTTACGAATCTATCAGCAGTATCTGATGGTCAGCGCAGGCGCACAGATGATTCTTGAAGAATGTATAGAACGTGGAAGCGACCTTCACGATCTGTATGATTATGCCGCTATCCAGATCAACGATACCCATCCATCAATGGTGATCCCGGAACTCATCCGTCTTCTGTGCAAAGAAGGCATTGATTTTGATGAGGCTGCTAAGATTGTCACGAAAGTCTGTGCATACACGAATCATACCATCTTAGCAGAAGCATTGGAGAAATGGCCAAAACATTATCTCGATCAGGTAGTGCCTCAATTAATGCCTGTCATCGAGAAACTGGATGCCCTCGTCCGTTCCAACACAGATGATTCATCTACTGCTATTATTGATGATAACCAAGTGGTCCATATGGCACATATGGACATCCACTTTACACACAGTACGAACGGTGTTGCAGCCCTTCACACCGAGATTCTGAAGGATAGTGAATTGCACAACTTCTATCAGTTGTACCCAGAGAAATTCAACAACAAAACCAACGGTATCACATTCCGTAGATGGCTTTTGAAATGCAATCCGAACCTGACACGATTCATCGAAGATCTCATCGGTCCTGGTTTCAAGAAGGACGCTTCAGAACTTGAAAAACTGTCCGCTTATATCAATGACAAAAAAGTGTTAAAAAAACTTTCTGATATTAAGCATGAGAACAAAATCGCGCTGGCTGACTGGCTAAAACATACGCAGAACATTACCGTCAATCCAGACAGCATGTTCACCATACAGTCTAAACGTCTGCATGAGTACAAACGCCAGCAGTTGAATCTCTTATACCTGATTCATCAGTATTTTGAAATCAAATCAGGACATACACCAACGGCACCGATCACTGCCATCTTCGGAGCTAAAGCAGCGCCAGCCTATACCATAGCCAAGGATATCATCCATGCACTCCTTACTCTGTCAGAAGTCATTGCTGATGACCCGGAAGTATCTAAGTGGATGCAGATTGTATTTATTGAGAATTATAACGTTACCGCAGCAGAGAAGATGATTCCTGCCTGTGATCTCTCAGAACAGATCAGCCTCGCTTCAAAAGAAGCCTCCGGTACAGGCAATATGAAATTCATGCTGAACGGTGCTCTTACGCTAGGTACTATGGATGGTGCGAACGTAGAGATTGCCGAAGCAGTAGGTAACGATAATATCTATATCTTCGGTCAGAGCAGTGCACAGGTAATCCGCAGATACGAAAGAGGGGATTACTACGCTCACGAATGGTACGAGATTGATGCGAATATCCGCAGGGCGATTGATTTCCTTACAAGTGAGTCTATGCTTGCTCATGGTCAGGAGGAACATCTTAGCCGTCTGAAGAATGAACTGATCCACAAAGACTGGTTCCAGACATTGCCTGACTTTAACGCTTATATTGTCCGCAAGAACCAGGCTGTCGCTGACTATGCGATGAATCCTGCAGATTGGACACGGCGGGCATTGATTAACATCAGCAAGGCTGGATTCTTCTCATCTGACCGTACGATTGCAGAGTATAATGATGATATCTGGCATCTTGGAAAATAAATAGTGCATTCTATCAATGACAAAGTCATAATCTTTTATGATTTTGTCATTGATCCCAATATCTGTCCATATATGCTTTTACATTCTCCTCAGACATTGCAAGCCTATCCCTGATTCGTGCTTGCGTATCCTCATAGGATACACCAAACTCCTTACAAGTTACAATTAATTCTTCCACCCGGCCCTCTAACTTCCCTTCCTTTAAGCCTTCCAACTTTCCTTCTTCTAATCCCTCTGCCTTTCCTTGTGCGATCAAATCCGTAAGCGCCTTACACATATCCACCTTCTCCCCTTCCTGATAATATTCTTTCACATGTACGAGTTCCTGTGCTGCCGTATATTGCACAACCACATTAAATGCGTCTTCCTCCATACTCTGATATGCCGGATCCTTTTCTACCAATTCTTTTAATTGCTCCATATCTTCCGAGCAACGGATAAAATCAAATACCTGCTTCAATTGATTGTTCAAGCATGGATTTTCCGGAATAAATATTGATATTCTGACAGCCGGTATGGCTTTGAGATGCAGAAATATAAATCAAATTCTGCATATAGAAAATATGCTTTGAAGGAAGTATAGCATAGGGTATCTGGCAAATCAATAAGGCACAGCCTTGATCTTCTCGACAAATTTCGCACGGATTTTGCACGTAAATTTCAGATAACAAATTCGTCATACATTTCGATTCTAACAAGACTATGCCCTAAATTCGCTTTTTTCAATTTCTTAACTCTTCTAAATAATATTGCGAAGAAAACCTCGACCAAGTATTTATAACAACTCCCTTTTCTCCACAATCTCTTCTTCCCTTACCGGACCTTCCCCAATCCATAAAAACGCTTCATTAATATCCAACGTCTTTCTTCCATCCTCCATTACAAACAGCGGAATCCCAATTCCTCCGCATTCTTTTACTGGTTCAAAAACCGGATCATGATCTCTCATATTAAGAAATTCTCTTAATTTTCCAGTATCTTCCGTAATCTCAATATATTCCGCCTCAAAACCACGACTTTCCTGAATTGCTTTGTAATTTCTGCAATCAATGCATATCTGTGTTCCATATACTTTCATAACTCTCTTCCTTTCCGCACGCTAATCCCTAATCCTTGATAGATTACCAGTTTCTCAGCAACATTATTATATCACCTTATTTACATATGGTAAATAACTCGGTTTTTATCTATGTCTTCTATGTCTTCTCTGATAATCTGCATTTATTTCATCAGCCCAGTCCTCACATTCATCAAATGCCATAGCTGCTGTAGGAGCAGCACATGCTCTCACTCTTGAAACTGCTTTGGATAACACCTCATAGTTAAGCTGCGTTCCTTCGCTGTCACACTCATAATTAACTGCCCGGTTCGCCTGAACACCGAATCTTCCCGCCACAGAGATCGCATCCATATTGGCACCAAGGAATAAAAATTCCCATCCATACTTATTCCTCTGACGCTCTACCAAGTTTTTCACTTTCTCATAAGTATATCTACGACTCGCATTTTCCATACCATCTGTCGTAATAATGAAAATGGTTTTCTCCGGGCGATCCTCTTCCCTGGCGTATTTATGTACATTTCCAATATGATGAATCGCTCCGCCCAGTGCATCTAAAAGAGCCGTACAACCACGAACATAATACTGTTTATCATTCATTGGCTCGATACGATTCAATGAAACTCTGTCATATAGAACTTCTGTCTGATCATCGAATAAAACTGCTGAGATTAACGCTTCTCCATCTTCCTTTTTCTGTTTGCCTACCAGAGAGTTAAAACCTCCGATCGTATCTGCTTCTAATCCGCTCATGCTTCCACTTCTGTCTAAAATAAATACTAATTCTGTTAATCCTTTTCTCATGTTGTATGCCCTCCGTTTTCTTTTTTATTTCTGATTCAATCATACAACATCGTCAAAAAAATAAGGTCGCCCGGCAGACGACCTTAATCACTTATGAAATTAAGCATGGAAGCCCATGTTCTTCCAACTGAATGTCCAGTTCAATCATGTCATAGATCTGATTTTCAATAAAATATGAGAAAATAATATCCGTTTTGTCACATGGTGATAATGCATAACCTGCTCTCGCAAGCAGATCCCTTGTCTGATCCATGTTTAACTTCGCTCCTACGCAGAGGCACATAGCCGTAATCTTCTTTGGATGCGCATCCGGGTTATTCTTGATTTTGGAAAATACTTTCTTATCGACGATGGCTCTTTTGTATACATCCGGATAAGTCATACCCCGGGAGTCGATCAGATAGATCAGATACTCTGAGAATGTATCGGAAATATGTTTCATTCTCTCTTCCAGGGCACTTTCGTGTTTCCCATAGAAATCAAAATCCGCCTGATCTTTTGCCTGATCCATCTGAATTCCCGGCGCAGGTATCATTTCTGATTGGATATCTCTTTCCGTAGTTTCAATGAGTCTGCGGCGATTTGCACGCTTGGTACCTTTTCTCCTTAAACTTTTCCGATCAGAAATAGGCTCAGGAACTTTGGATGGATAAGACATTTGAAAATATTCTTCCCTTCGCTTCTCCTCCACATAATTCCGGTCAATATAAGATTCCAAATCAGGATAAAGATTGTTACCGAGACGAGTTGCTGTGCTGTCAAATACAACCAGATATACCAGCATCTCGTGTTTCATAATAAAAACATTGATTTCATCCACTGCAATTCGGAATCCTTCCTCTTTGGGGTATCCGAATCCACCGGTGGAAATCAACGGAAATGCTATGGTTTTTACATGATGCTCCAACGCAATCTGCAGACTCTTTTTATAACAGGAACGCAGTTTTGTCTCTTCATCACTGCTGCCATCAACAAATAACGGACTTACCGCATGAATAATATAATCACAGTTCAATCGAAATCCCGGAGTAATGAATGCATCCCCTTCCGGAACGTATCCTATCTTTTCACTTCTGTATTTTAATAATTCGTCATACCCTGCAGCATGATAAATAGCATGGTCACAGCCTGTTCCTACTGTAGGATGGGCATTTGCAGTATTTACTATGGCGTCAGCGTACATTTTTGTGATATCATTACGCACAATTTTTAATGGCATTTATTTCTCACCGTCTCCGTTTCTATTCTTTTTCCATCATTATAGGCAACATAGTAATCAATCTTATCCCATGATACTTCAATATTACTTAAAATTCAACTTCAATATCACTTCTCAGATACTTGAATCTCTTTCCTTGACAGACTATACTAATAACGAGGTGAAAAAGATGAATCGACATAAAAATGGTTTTGTAAATGGACTACACGATGGCTTGCCAATTGCACTTGGCTACTTTGCGGTAGCTTTTTCTTTGGGAATTGTAGCAAGAAAGGCTGGACTGACTCCCGTTCAAGGCTTCATATCCAGCGTGGTAAACCACGCTTCCGCAGGGGAATATGCCGAATTTACTGTTATAATGGCAAATGCTTCTTATCTTGAAATGGCTTTTGTCATTTTAATTACTAATATAAGATATCTATTGATGAGTTGTTCATTGAGCCAGCGATTTGCTCCAAACGCTTCCCTTTTCCACCGCTTCTGGGTCGGATTCGGAATCACGGACGAAATCTTCGGAATCAGCATCGCAAGAGCCGGTTCTCTGGATCCCTATTATACTTATGGCGCTATGAGCATCTCCATCCCAGGATGGGCGCTTGGCACAGCCCTTGGAATTACAGCGGGGAATATCCTGCCTGTCTCTGCGGTCAGCGCTCTGAGCGTTGCATTATACGGCATGTTCGTAGCAATTATCATCCCTGCCGCAAAAAACAATAAGGTAATCGGCGGCGTAGTCTCTGCAAGTTTCGTGATCAGTTTTATTGTGTCTGAAATTCCACTTTTTGATCACGTATCAGACAGCATGAAGATCAGTCTTCTGACGGTACTCATAGCAGGGATTGCGGCCGCGCTTTTTCCAATCCAAGACAAAGACGACGATACCAACACACTCTCTGACGAGGAGGTTCCTGAATATGACGCATAATATCTATTTCTATATACTGACAGCTGGAATTGTATCCACACTGATCCGTGTGCTTCCTTTGACTTTGATCCGCCGGAAGATCAAGAATCCTTTCATACGGTCATTTCTCTACTATGTGCCGTATGTAACGCTTGCTGTCATGACCTTCCCGGCCATTATCACTGCCCCTCAGATACCGCTTGCAGGAATTGCGGCACTAATCGTAGGGGTCATCGCGGCATGGAAAGGAGTCAATATGATCGGTATCGCTGCTCTGTGCTGCGGAGTTGTGTTCGTTTGTGAAAATGTATTCTTATATTTTATCTGATATACCATATATTCTATTTTACCTTTTTATTTTTGATAGTACGCTTACTAACTTTCGACGAACCCTGATGTTAGCACGAAGCACGTTCCCTGCGAGAATCAAACTCACAACTAGCGCTTAGGAGAGTTCTGTTGTTACTAACAGATATCATATATTAAAGACTTTCCATCCACTACCAAAAAAGAGAAAATCACTTACTTTCCTAAACTGTATTACCGTATGGGACATGGACCTTTATATATCCGTATAGAAATCACGTTGGGGAAATATCAAGAGCAACTTTTACACTTGGAAAAGAGGCTGGAAACAGGCTTGTACTGTGAGTTGATGTCAAAAGAGTTAAAGGACGGCTACCCCCATATGCTGATTGCCGGCGGCACTGGAGGAGGAAAAACGTATTTTATCCTTACTATCATTGAAGTTCTTCTATGCTGCAATGCAATCATTATGCTGTTTTATTTCAATTTACCATATACATCATCATTCACAGGTTCTAACCATTCATTCGTTCCTTCTACTCCAGGTACTTCAATTGCAAGGTGGCTAAACCAACTTTCTGGTGCTGCACCGTGCCAATGCTTAACATTAATAGGGATATTAATGCAATCTCCCGACTTCATTTCAATTGCATCCTTGCCCTCTTCCTGATAATAACCTCTTCCTGCAACGCATACAAGAATCTGACCGCCTCCTTGCTTTGCGTGATGGATATGCCAGTTATTTCTACATCCTGGTTCAAAAGTTACATTAAAAATTTCCACCTGTCAACATAGTTTTGAATTTCTGTATCTGTAATGCGATTCATTAACTTTTCTGCTACAAAACTTGCACTTTCTGCTACACACGGTTTTAAATCACTGACTGTTTTTCCAAGTCCACTTCCTCCGGATGTAGCAAATATTGCAATCTTTTTGCCAGAAAAATCATAAGATTACAAAAAAGTTTTAATGATTGTCGGAGCAGTATACCACCAGATTGCAGGTAGCGTAGAAATGCCGAAATAACCTGTAGTTTGTTGTTATAACTTTGGGCTTTAATATTTTGCATAGCCAATCGATTAAAATATTGTTTTATGGTAGCCGAATCAATATCCATCATGTTTTTCTGAGATTCTTCTAAAAATTTCAGGAAATCCCTAATATAAGTATGATGAATACGAATGGTTCCCAAATTCAAAGAAGTAGCCGTCAAAAGATATTTTAAGTATTTCTGCAAGCCTTGCCGATTTTCAGCACACTCAATAGCCAAAAAGGAAAAACTATCAATCGTATTACTGCGGCTATATCTCTCAGGCAAAATATTCAACCGCTCAACAAACCAAACATTGGCTTCCCAATCAATTTCCGTAGACTCCAGAAATAATACTTTCCGGCAAAACAGGCACTTTAACGGAAGCAAGTACCTGTTTCGTCTATCTTCTCTGTTTTTTATTGTTCTTACGATTTCATTCAGAAGTATTTCTATCTGTATCTTTATCTTTTCATCAAGATCTTTATCAAAATCCCAGTACAATATTCTCTGGTCAGACTCTTTTTGAAATGATTGAGCCACATTACCTTTAAAATATTCCGGCAGATAGACTTTCTGTTTAAGCGGAATCTTTCTCTTCATATGTCTTGTCAAAGTAACCTTTATTTTTCAATCCATTGTCCTAATTTCCGACCACCGATACGTTCAATAATGCCCTCTTCCTGCATTGCTTTCATAAGGCGTTTTACTTTTCGTTCAGAACAATCAATCTCCAGCGCAATTTGTTGTTGCGTTGCATGAGGATTTTTCTTTATCGTCAATAATATCTTTTCTTCCAAAGTGCCATCTAAAGTGCCACTTAAAGTGCCATTTTGTTCTTTTGACACTTTAGAGCTCAATAAAGGTGTAAATTTTACCATAATATCTTCTAAATGAATTTTATATTCCGGCAAAGGAACTCCATGCTTTTTGCAAGCTTCACATATCTTTTCTATCCCACGTCCCCATGTTTCCACATATCCTGCCCGGAAAAATCCATTGGCAATATTGGGATTATAGGGTTGCGAACGATGGCGCTCCATCAATGTTTCTACTGTCCAGCCTACCGGAAATACGCAGTCATTACTGATATACACTGCATCTTCATGAATCCGTATCTGTATCGGAACTAATGCTGCATAATTAGAATGAATAATCGCATTATATACCGCCTCCCTGACAGCCGCTTTCGGAAGCGGATATGTTTCAATTCTGGTAACATTGTCATAAGATATCATCGCTTTCATGTACTTCAAGTAAATCAATTCTATAACCCTGTCTGCCTGTATAAATAATGAACCATGAATTTCGTCCTGATAACGCAGGTCGGAGCCTTCTCCAAAATATCCGATTTTGATATATGCACCTGTGACCCATTTTTCCGGGTTGCGATGAAACAGAAGAATTGCCGCACGTTTCAGCCTGCCTTGCTCAAAAAGACCAAGACTGTCCAAAAGCTGTTCATTACTCATATTCAGATCTTCTTCTGTCATACGACCGCTTCGCAGAGCCTCACGCCGGAAAATGTCGAAACTCTCTTTGTCCAGATCGTCAACCGTAACACCATCCACCGGAACTGCATCCCATTTATATCCTGTTTTAGACAATAGAAACTCTGTCAAAGCTGCTCCTCTTAAAAGCTGCTTTGTACTGCCACTCCGATAATGATATTCTCCTTTGTAATTGACCGGATAACTGCTCGGATTGACACAGATTTCAATATAATCCTTGTCCTCTTGTGTAAGCAAATTAACATCCACAATGATACCAAGAATATCCCGAACTTTATTTGGAATATTTTCCAACAACTTTTTACTGTCTTGTACACCAATGACGGTGCCGTTGTCATCAGTTCCAATATATATCTTGCCACCCTGAGCATTTGCGAAACCGCAGATCCATTTCAAATACTCATCACGCCAGCTTGTTCTATTTACAAACTCACTACATTTGATTTGAACAAAATCAATAATTTCCTTTGGTTCATCATACAGAACTGCATTTCTAAATGAAATTCCATATTTCATATCATATCTTAAGTCGTCTAATCTACCTAAATTATCTTTTAACGCCGCTGCAAATAAAAGATATTCCCAAAAATCTGGCTTTTCAACAGCTATTTCAAATACACGACCTGAATATTGTAATACTTTAGGTGATATCCCTTCCCTATGAAAGTGCTGTCTTAAGCACAGACAATCATTAACCAAATAAGCCCATTGCTTTTTTAGACAATTAATGATGTCTTTACCGCTATTGAATTCATGAATCCAATTACTATCCTTGTTTCTTAAAGTATCAACAAAATCAAATATTCTAGGCGAATCAACTATCTCAGAAAAATCAGCTGTACTATTCTTTTTCCAAATTGGCAAAACATTTAATATGTTCTGATAGTATAGCTTCATAACCCAGATCATCTTCAATAAAGTCCCTTATATTTTGCCTGATTTGCTTTAAATCATAGCAAGTTGAACTTACAAAAATTGCTGGTCATTGTGCTAATCCTGTATTATATTATATTTCATTTCTATTACCTCTATCCATTTACTACAGCTTTAATAACTATCAATGTGTTTCTCAATATTATACTATAATCAATGTTCATTTACCAGAAGTTTTGTCTTAGCAACAACCAAACCTCTATGTAATACGTTCTCCTCAACAAAAAACTGGCATAGGGAGTCCCATTTCTCCTTGCCAGTCATTATATATTTCCCACTTACTGCATACACATTTTTTCCTATGCTTTGTATATTGTGTGGCTATATTCAGTTGTATTGTTACTTGGTAGACGCTATACACAGTTAAAACCTTGCTCCATTTTAGGAAATCCTATGATCACTGTGTCATATTGTGATATATCGTCCACCTTGACTGCTATTTCAGGTCTTGACATTGGATTATTCATCTCAACTGAACTTCTGGATGTCTTATCCATCCAATTGAGATCGGCCTCTGTATAACGTACCATTGGTCTTATTTCAAATAAATCAGCATTTGCTATTTCTGCTATTCTTTCCGCTGCCTTTTTTGTCACTCCACTTGCACTAAAAAATGCCACTAATTTCTTCTTCATGTTTTTACCCCTCCGTTACATATTCTGTTTGAAAAAGTCGTCCATTTTATGAAAAGGAATCACATCCAGATTATCATAAAGATCTGTATGGACCGCACCGGGAATCACTAACAGTTCCTTATTTTCTGTGTATTGACTATCCTGAATCATGGCATCATAAGCATCCTTTCCAAAATAAAAACTGTGTGCCTTTTCACCATGCATGATAAGCACAGCGCTTCTTATTTCATTGCTGTATCTTAAAATTGGCTGATTCATGAAAGACTGGCATCCGATACTATTCCAGCCTTCATTGGAATTAAGACTTCTTGCATGATAACATCTGCCCTTATAATACTCACTGTAATCCTTTACGAAAAATGGCACATCTTCAGGAACCGGCAACGGCATACATCCGCCTCCCCTGGAATACTCGCCCATTTTATACTCTTTGGTTCTAAGAACATTCAAAGCCTGCTTTTTCTTAAATCTGGATTCCTCGCTGTTTTCAGAATCAAAATAGCCATTTGCATTTACCCTGCTCATGTCATACATGGTAGACACCACAGTGGCTTTCACTCTTGTATCGAGGGCAGCTGCATTCAGGGCCATCCCGCCCCATCCACAAATACCGATGATACCGATTTTCTCAGTATCCACACAATCCTGCACGGAAAGGAAATCCACTGCTGCCATAAAATCCTCCGTATTGATATCCGGTGAAGCCATATATCTGGGAATTCCACCACTTTCACCTGTATAGGATGGATCAAAGGCAATGGTAAGATATCCCCGTTCTGCCATGGTCTGTGCATAGAGACCGGAACACTGCTCCTTTACCGCTCCAAATGGTCCGCTGACCGCAATCGCAGGCAGTTTGTTTTTTACATTCTTTGGTATATACATATCTGCTGCAAGAGTAATGCCATATCTATTGATAAATGTCACTTTTTTATGGTCTACTTTTTCACTCTTTGGAAATGTCTTATCCCATTCTGATACCAACTGAAGTTCTTCTGTTTTCATCATGATAAATCCTTTCATAATCTCAATTATTTTCTTGTAATCAAAAGCACTATACTTTATAATAATTGTATTGTAGTACCTAAACCTAACTTTAGGTCAATATCAATTTTTAATTTTTTGAAAGGATAAATGCATGTATACAATAGGACAAGTCGCAGATATGTTTCATCTTCCCATTTCAACCTTAAGATACTATGACAAAGAAGGTCTTTTTCCTAATCTGGAGCGTAAGGGCAATATCAGACAATTCAGTGATGCGGAACTTGAAGCAATCCGAGTCATAGAATGCCTGAAAAAGTCCGGACTGGAAATCAAAGAAATAAAGCAGTTTTTCAAATGGGTATCGGAAGGAAGTTCAACCTATGCAAACAGAAAAGAACTTTTTGAATTACGCAAAAAAGCTGTAGAAGAAGAAATAAATGCTCTTGAAAAAACTCTTGCCATGCTAAAGTTCAAATGCTGGTATTACGAAAAAGCAATGGCTGATGGAAATGAGGATAAAATCAACGAAATGATGCCCAACAAATTTCCTGCTGAAATCCAACAATTATATGATAAAGCACATATTTAGAACTATATTGCTTTTCTCAATGATTTCCTCTGCATGTCCTTTGAAATCAGCCGGATGCTTCACCTGCTTTGTTTCATCTCATTGAAAACAAAAAGCGGTTCATGACCTAGCATTCTCTACTAGTCACAACCGCTTTTTCCAACGTTACCTGCGAGAATCGAACTCACAACTAGCGCTTAGGAGAGCTCTGTGGTTCTGTTAATCCCTGTCAAGAACTGATATGTTTAGCCCTTTATTATCAAGGACTTTTTTCACTTTCAAATCAAATTCTGGTAATCTGAATATCCTTTCTGTTAAGTCCAGATAAGCCCTGAAAATTAGCAGATTCTTTGCAACTGCTAACATCCGGGGAAAGCTCTGTTGTTACTAACAGATATCATGTTCCGGCTACCATCCCCTTACAAGCAGGAATGATAAACATATTCAATTGACCAGATTTCTATTATTACTATACAACGTTATTGTCGATTTGTCTATGGGGGTCGACTACAGGATTGTGCAATTTTACACTAATCCCATATAACTAATTTCATCATTTTTTTCACAGCAGTTATCACTTTTGAAGATACATAAACACTCGATATTTTTTTCTTAGAATATGACCAGACCGGATCACCTTTGGTCATGTCTATTAGCAAAGCTGTAAAGAATCTTTCCCAACTTGCATATTTTTTGCTGTCTATGTAATTCTCCGGTTCCTGCAGAATCTCTGTAACATTTGCATTTGGAATAGTATTGGACGAAAGCAATAACCATTCAAATGATTTTGGTGCATAAAGCACAACATTACCAACTGTGTTCAAATATTCATATACCTCTTTCATTTCAGAACCAAATGCTGCTCCATCCACTATAATCAAACGTGTACCTTGCGTTTTTTCACTGTCCTGCAAGCATTTGATGATATTAGATTTCCCATTTGCAGAAATACAATTGACATTTTTCTGTTCGGACAATTTTGCGAAAAAATCATATCCGGAATTTGAGTCCTCGGTAATTACTAATTCAGGCTCTATAGAACTCTGCGCTGAAATCTCACCATAAAGGTGATACATTTCATTATATTTCTGCTTTGCTTCATGATATTTCCCAGATTCGCGGAATCCGTAGATTTCCTGTACACTATATGGGAGCATAGGCATTTTTTCCCGCGTTGCAAGAACAAAATAATTGTCTGACTCAAGCGCAAGCTTTGCAAACTCTTTTGAAGTGACAAATCTATTTCCTTCATCAATAAAAATAATACTGTTTGTTATTCTTTTTAGCTGCATTTCCCAGTCTTCATTATCGAGTGTTCGGCATTCACGGTCACAGGAAACCATTACGCCACTTTCAGAACCATACCTTCTATAATCACGAATGTAATCAATTAACACCGTTTTCCCAGAAGCACTATCTCCTGTTAAAATCGTGATATTTCTTGTCAGGGTAAAATCATATTTTACTCTTTTCGCTTCTATAATTACTCTATGTGAACCTTTCATATCCGCTACCCCTATTGCATCTCATTCAAGTATTTACTTGCAAATGGAATTAATTCCCGCATAGTATGAACGAATTCTCCCCCATTTTTTATCTGGATATCAAATTTAGTATCTTTTCCAAAACTCATCATATGGCGTAAATTGATTGTAAGATCCTGCTGTTTACCAATCTCCAGTATCCATTTTGCGCAATTATCTCCACAGGTAGACGCATTAAATATTTTGTCCGGTTCGTTTAACATCAATAATAATGTTTTCACTCCACCCGATAAACGTTCCGGTGGAATTTGTCCAAGAACCGGACTGTTAATACATTCCCCACTCAAAACTTCGGAATGATCAACATCCATAATCATTTTTTTAGCAAGATCTGTTTCAAGCCATTCAGGTTCATATGTGTTTTTAAAATAAACGCTTGTATTATAAATGCTGTTCGAAGTATCGCCATAAATTATTGTAAGCATTCCGTCTCTCCATTCTTCTTAATACCTTTTCAAATATTCTTTACATATCTTCTTACATCTGATAATTCAGTATATCATATCTAAAAAAAAAAATCACTCCAGGATAAAAAGATTACGGTTTTATTCAATGGATTTCCAATATCCATTATAGCCATACTCATTTTACTATTCTTCCGGATCAGATTTACAATCTGAGTATTTGATCCATCTTAGGTGACATCTGAGGGACATCTCGAGGGACAATAAAATGATCTTTTGATATAATATCTACCTCGTATTCCCGGCTCTTCGTTTTCTGTCAAATTCAATCCACTCATCTAAAGTAAGCGGCGTATAATCTGAATACATACAGAAACAATTAATCCTGTTACAAGGAATCTGTTTTTCATCTACACGATGTATCTCACCTTTTAATACTTAGGAAGAATCAGACGCCTTTCCACAACTTCGGCGACTACCTGCAAAGTATTTTGAAAACCTGTTTTCAGTAAAATATTTTTAATATGATACTTAACTGTATTTAGAGAAATATCAAGTTCTACCGCTATGTCTTCATATTTTCTGCCCTTGGTAAGTTCTCTAATAATCTGAAATTCACGATTTGTAAATTCACGATTGTCTGCACAGCCGATTCGTATGATTGGCGTATTTTCAGGATATACTTTTTCACCATTTAGAACGCGATCACAAATTTCTATGAGAGAATTATCCTCATATTCTTTATACCAAAATCCGTCGCAACCATATTTTTTTGCTTTTTGAATGAAAGAGTGCTCCGGCATAGATGTCATAATAATAATTTTGATTTTTGAATTATATTGCTTGATTTTCGCTGCCGCTTTCAAACCCGATTCATCATCGGCAGTACATACATCCATAAGAATAAGATCAACTTTACCTCGCAAACATGCAATCTCCGCATTCGCAGCATTTTCTATGGAAGCATATAGTGCATATTGTTCTGACCGAGCAATCTGATTCTCTATAACTTTACGGAATATCTGAGAATCTTCCACAATTAAGACTTGAATCATTTATTTTCTCCTTTCTGTGGTTTGATAACATCTGTTGGAACATCTACAACAAGTGTAACTCCCGGATTGTATAGAATTTTAAGTATAGCTCCTTCTTGCTCTAAACGTCTCCTTAATCCACTAAGACCATTTCCCTCTTTGATTTCAGAATTCACAGCAGCTCCATTACTAGATATTTCTATATGATAACCAGATACGGATTTATCTATCTGCACCGTAAGTTCCGTAGCATCTGCATGACGTACTGCATTTGTCAAAGCTTCACGCACAGATGCATAAACCAGCCTAAGTGCCAATCGTTCAGCAGGCTGGTCTCCAATAAAATTCACCTTACATCCTATAAGTTCAGCAACTTGTAAGAGTTCAGATTGAAGCGCCGCGTCTGGAACAGACCATATCATAGGAATATTCGAAAAATTGCGGATTGTGTTACTCCAGTTTTCTCTAAGCTCTTCTACGTTTTCAGGCAAATTTTGTTCACTAATTGCTTTTTGGGTCGCAAGCAGGCAATTTCCAAACTCGTCATGAATACGCATTTTAATCGCTAAAATTTCTTTGTTCTGATTAATCTGTACTATATTATCTAATAAAGATTTTTGACGTTCCTGCATTTCATGCAGACGTACATTATTTTCATGCAGTTCTTCACTTAATTGGTAAAGCCTGGTAATCTCTGCCGCTTCTATCTGAACAGTATTTTTATCAATAAGCTGCCATTCAAAACGCCAAACACTTTTGTCTGCAAATTGAAAAAATATACGGCGATGATCATTGTCTGTCGTTTCATCCAAAGATTGTGTGAACCACGGCTTATTTAATCTCTTACTTGTAGGCGAATCTGTGCACTGTTCCAATTTCTCCCATGTGACTTTTGCATTCAAAATCGTATGACCGAGGAGTTCGTTCACAAGTTCATTCATTTTCTCATTCACGAGAATCACCCGTCCGTCTAATGTTGCAAAACAAATTCCTCCGGGATAAGAATCAATTGCCTGCTTAATCATTTTAACCGTTTGCTTTTTCATAATCACAGCATTACTCCTTCTTCTCAAAATAAACGTCGTCACTTACACAGATAGAAATTGCCGATAATCGAAAATCAGATTCTTCTAATATTTCTTCTAACCTCTTCATAGCGTACAAAATACATTGCGGCTCCAATTGCTTTGTCGGACAAAAGATAAGTCTTACATCTAGGCCGATATTTCTCATACATTTTGCCATGTCTTCCAAACTAATTCGTAAGTCATTGTTTGGAATCATCTGATTCTCCTGATAAGTAAGCTGCAAATTGCAAAACCGCTTAATATATGTCCCTATCAAACTAATTTTATCCCATTTTCCCGGGTGTTCTTCCTCTGGCAACAATTTTTCTAATAAGCAAAGCTGTTTGGACAATTCAGTGGTAAGCTGATCATAGATATCATTTCTAACCTGAATGTTTGCTTCATTAGATTTAATGCGAATTTCCTGAGCCAACAGATCTTGTTTTTGTTCTAGTTCTATATTTAAATTCTGTAACTTACGAAAAACCTGATTTATTTCAGACAAATCATTCTGCCAAATCATGTAGCCATTTGAAATATTATGAATATTCATTTCTATATCCTCACTGGTAAGGATGCGTTTCTTCCGTTTTAAAATTTCCAACACTTGCGGTGTAATATTGGATGCATTTTCAGAAATAACAATCGGCGTACCATCCGACGAAAGAATCTGCATTGCCACTGTTGATTTTCGAAACACCTTACCATAACAAGTATTCACCGGTATAAGCCCAATGAATATGTATAAATTCCAACATAAGACTGCTATAAAAATAAGTCCGGCTGATAATTCGACGATTTCAAACCGTATTACGTAAGCAGTCGCTGCATACGGAATACTAAACACAAGAAGTAATATTGGTTCATAAAACGGAATCAGCTTTTTATAGAGCGGGTCCGTTTTAATTGCTTCGTTACGTTTATAGATTACATACACTTGATAACAAACTATCCCCAATCCCCATAAATATGTAAGATATGTTCCGATGTATGGATGAAAATATAGGTTCGGCTGCGGTTCTTCCGGTACTACATAAAATAAAAAATGGTGGTATTCGTTTGTCAGAGCCATCGCAATCAAACCAAAAGCAGGAATCAACAACATATACCATTTCCTGTTAATACGATAATCCTCAGATTTGCCAAGATAAAATGCACCATACAAGCCAAACAAAGGCCCCAGTACCACTAATATATGAATGAAGTATCCAGTAAAACGCATTAGCTGAACGTCTACATAGAGAAATGCATCCTGTACAAAGCGAACAGTGATATAAAAGATACAGACAATATTTTGTGCAGTAAGATGGAAACTCATCATCTTCTGTGTAATCTTTGTGCTGATAAAATACTGCCAGTTCAAAAGAAGAAATATATATACTGCATAAACAATATATGGTCGTACAAAATCTCCCTGTAAATATCTTATACTAAGCTGACGATATGCAGAAACCGCTAACAATAATATAGTGGCACCTATTAAATTTAAAATTCTACAGTTCTGTTCATTCATAAACTCCCTCCAGATATAAAAAGTTCTCCGTTCATTATAGCATTTTTATTTATAATGATGACTCTCCTTTGGGAAATAGATTGAAATGCTAGTATTCCATCATCATGCTACAACTTATGCAAATTACAGTTTCTCCTGTTTAGAACTGTCTATTTCCCGTGCTGGAACTAAAACTGCCACTTCTGCAGACCGTAATACTTTTCCCACAGTTCGATATCCTTTACGAATAACCTTTTCAATCTCCATTTTATCGACTCCATTTTTTTCTTCCACACGCACAATTTTAATTACAGAAGGATCAAATTCTTTTCTCGTATCTATTTCTTCTACTCCTCTTCGGTGGAGAATATCATATATCTCATCATGCACAGAACAGGAAAATTCATCTTCTGAACTTTCCAGACGATCTAACACCAAAATCAGATCTGAAATAAATGGTTCCAACACCGTAAAATGAATCTGCTCCGTTAAAATCCGGATTAATTCTGTTTTTTGCTTATCCTCATAAAGCCTGCGTACAAACAAATCCTTCATTCCCACTAATTCTTCTTTCATTTCACATAGGATTTTTTCATATTCTTGTTCAGACATATATCCACCTTCCATTTTCTATTCCACATTTGTTTTACAGACAATGTCCGTTGCGTGAACCATTTCTTCATTTGAAAGATTCGATGTTCTCTCGACTTCAAAAGTACCCAGACTTTTATTGGTAACCATATCAATAACTTCAATAAAAACAGTCTGATCCGGGTCATAAGCGTAAATAACTTTTACACCAGAGCCCGCTGGATATGGTGGGATCCGCAAAAGACTTTCACCGATAATTTTCACATATTCCAATTCGGAATCATTCCCTTCTGTCACCTGTAATTTAAGTGAAGTCTGGTTATCTTCCAATGTCATAAATTCCTGCGAGCATTTTGCCGGAATCTTTGTATTGTTCGGAATAATGACCGTATTTACCTCTTTTTTTAACACGGTATCCCATGATACCGCTCCCAACGACTGGGATGTAACATCCGAAATTACCAGTTTTGCGATTCCTTCTTCCTTATCTTCTCCGCTCTTCAGCCCCATCGGAATCACCGATGATTTAGAGCCACTTTCTTCCTTTAGCGTGCTTGCAAATATTGCCGCTCCTTTGGCAACTGCCGTATCCGGATCTACTTTATACGCCACTTCTTTACCAGATATCTGTTCCAACCACCTTTTTACCATGGGCATTTTTGTCGAACCTCCTACCATAAGTACTTGGTCAATTTCTTCCCAGATAACTCCTTTTTCGCACATTACATCATCTAATATGAATTGGGTACGTTCTATCAACGGTTTGGATGCTGCTTCAAAACTCTCTCTGGAAATATCCAAACGATAGGTCTTTCCCTGAATAGTAAAAAACGGTCTGGAATGTTCTACTCCTGAAAGCTGGATTTTTGTTTTTTCTGCTTTTTCGCGTATGTCAGCCATAATTGCATCATCTTCGTCATCCACAGTGCATCCTTTTTCTTCCAGCTGTTCACGAATCAATTCTACTAATTTCTGGTCAAAATTAATGCCTCCTAGCTGCGGATCTCCGCCTGTCGCAATCACATCAAAAAATCCGTCTTTTACATCCATCACTGTTACGTCAAATGTTCCGCCGCCAAGATCATATACCAGAATTCTTCCCTGATAGGAATGATCCAGCCCAAATGCTATTGCTGCTGCCGTAGGTTCATTTATCACTCTCAACACATGAAGACCTGCGATTTCACCTGCTTGCTTTGTAGCAATTCGTTTCGCATCATCAAAATACGCCGGAACCGTAATCACTACATCTTTCACCAGATTCTCTCCATCATACTGCTCCGCATCTTTACATATTTTTCTTAAAATCAACGAAGAAATCATCTCTGGCGTATAATCTTTACCACTTGGTGCTGTAAAATTATATATCTCACCATGGTTCCCCATATTCCTCTTCACAAACTGAACCACCTGCTCCGGGCATGCTGCTGCCATATTCTTTGCCTGTTCACCTACGAGGAATTCATCCTTTCCATCTGATGACACACCTGTAAATACTACAACAGAAGGTGTCACCTCGTCATCATCCATATTCTTCAATATCTTCGCTTCTCCCCGCTCAAAAATTGCAATTGCGGAGTTCGTAGTACCTAAGTCAATTCCATATACTTTCTCCAACATAATTACTCCTATCTTTGAAATCTGCAGCACAGCCGGCGAATCTCTGATTTCAATTCATTCATCGCACTGTCAGCCATGACCACCTCATTAATTACTCCATATAACTGTTTCACAAGTTCCTGTCCTGCCGGCTGATTTCCGAATACACTCTGAATCTTATCCATATTTTCCAGAATATAACTTCTCTCTCTTTCCATCCTGCTAATATGTCCGTCTGATCTTGAATCTATTCCTGTCAGTTGGCGAACAATCTGTTCTATACTGTTCATCTTTCATCATCTCCTGTATCCAATTGACGAACATATTCCTGACCTTTCCGCAGCATCCGTATTGCTCTTTCCAGACATTCTGATGCGTGGATACAATTATCTGTGATATGTCCTCTTTCAAAAGAACTCTCTCCTGCAATCAACTCATCAAGTAGTACAATTGTATTCTGAATTTCTGTTATTTCTCGGCTGAGATTAGAAATATTACTTTCCAGCTCATAATGTAGACTATTTTTCAACCTGATTTTATTTTTATTGTTTCTTTCCATCTGTTTCACTGTTATTTTGACAAATCAGCAATACAATTGTCACACTTTGTTCCCAGTATCTTAATGACAGCTGCTGCATTTTGGAGGGATCTCGCTGCTACAGAAACTGCTGAAACAGCATCTTGTCCGGTTCTGCTCCCCTTAACCAAAGCCATGACCTGGTTATTATTCTGAAGCAGTGTCTGTGCACTTGAAGCCGTCATACCCGAAAGCTCGTTTGATACATTTTTAATAGTTACTACTTCCTTTATAATTTCTTCTACTGACATTTTTTTATCTTCTCCTTACTATACATGTTTCAGTTAAACCAAACGAATCTGACGGAGTTTTTCCCCTGCGACCCGAAGCTGATTTATCGTTTCATCCAATTGTTGTTTTGTCATGGAAATCTGATTCAACATCTCCCGTCCTCCAGAATCTTCATTTCCCAATGCAGAATCCACACGCTGAGCCATTTCCTCCAATTTAGATTGATAGTTTCCAAGCTTCGCTATCTGTTCGTCTATCTGTCTAACAGATACGTTTATTGCTGCAGCAAGCTGCTGAATTTGTGACATAGTTACCTCCCGTAATTCTTTTTATTTTCTAATTTGCTTCATATAAGTACGCCTTTATTTTCAGCACATCATCTGATGTAACAGGTGCGTAAGGAATAAATACCAGCTCTTCCTCCAGTTCAACAGAATCTGATAAAAGCCCTCGGTTGTTCTGAGATTTCCATCGTACAAAAGGTGAAGTCAAAGACTGTACCGCTCTCTCATCTACCCTTAGAAAAATCTTGGTATTAAATGCATCCGAGTTTCCAAATCCAGCAACCTGTGCTGTATAAGAAGATGCTTTCACCCACCATCCAAAAAAATGAAGTCCTTCAGATGGTCCCTTCTCTACAAACTCTTTTAAAACTGTTCCCTGTCCATATGGATCTGGTTCATAACCCCATTTATCCATTCCTATTCCAAACATATAAACAGTCTCATTTTCCGTTTTTTCCTCCATCAAATTTCGTAGTGTCTCTTCAAACTGTCTACACGGAATATCTTCCAGATAATATCCACATTGCTCCATCAATTTTGAAAAATGTGGATATTGTTTTGAGAAAATAATTTTTGTATTTGTAAAATTGCAGAACAAAAATCTTGCATCTCCCTTTGTATGTTGAACCGCCAATGAAATTGCCATGCTCTCCATCATACCGACTGCCTGATTACATTCTCCGTCCGGAGCTCCAATTACTGCAATATTTCTTCCTGGTTCCATGAGCATCGGAATTCCGATTGCTTCTCCTCTGATAGAAATTCGTTCACCGAAAAATGCCGAAGGAGTCGAATTCTCACATTTTTTCTTTATCACATTCGAAATGCTATCAGAAATCATAATTCTCTTTTCTCCTTCAAATACGTAAGGCGCTCGATATTCTCCTTTGGCTTTTTCCCACCACTGATATCGCAGCGGAGTCAAAACCGATTCATCAGCAAATGCCACTACACATTTTTTATTCTGTGAAACTTCTCCATAATCCAAGTTCACAATGGCTTCTCTCGGACGCAGAAATGCTGCTGCGGGATTGTTTACAGCCAACGTCTGCATAGACTCGGATAAGGTGTTTTTTAATGCGATCCTAATTGGAACCTGTCCGAAAATTGCATCCCTTTTCTGTGCCAAAACAAGATTTCCGCCAAGTGTCTGCGATGCCAAAATAAAATGAATCCCCGCTGCCCGGAAAAGTCTTACCGATTTTTCTAATATTTCTACAATCTTTTCTCCTGTTTGAATATCATCGCCAAACATCATCTGAAATTCATCAATAATAACTACGATTCTTGGCATTTTCGTCTGCGGTTCCTTCTTTCGGAGTTCACGAATACTTTTATACTCTTTTTCTTTTAGAATCTTCATTCTTCGTTGATATTCCTGATAAAGAGCATGCAGAACTGCCAACCCAAAATTCACATCGCTTTCCAGACCAAGTGCTTCTGCATGTGGCAGATACTCCTCCTTTCCGATATTGGAGAATGACTTAAACGTAACTCCTTCTTTAAAATCCAAAAGATACAAGCGCAATTCCCGTGGTGAATACTGAAGACATAAACTATGTATAATCACAGAAATCAGATTTGATTTTCCCTGCCCGACTGCACCTGTTATAATCGCATTATGCCTTTGATTAATCTCATCTCCTATGATAATATGTACATCATTAATGCCCCATTTTCCTATCGAAAACTGTAGTCCATCTACTGAACTTTTGTTCCACACAGAATGAAAATCATGTAATTCTTCAAACTTTATAGTAGGAAGCGCCACATTTCTGACCCTATCCATAAACAAATCACAATCTCGAATAATCGTTTCTGCTTTTAAAACTTCTGGTATGGCAGACTGATCCGTATTCAACAGCCTCACTCGTTCCTGATTGTTTTCTAGAATTGAAATATTCGGTGCAATGGATTCAACATGAAATTCTGTTTCTTTTCCATCTGCTCCCTGAATACAGAGATAAGTTGTCGAAATTATAAGAAATGAACACCCCCATTCCGGTCCGCTTCTCATAAGAGTAGCCATCGAAGACAAAATTTTCGAGTCAATCGTTCCCATGTCCATCGCCAATACAACCAACGTATAGCCTTCTATCGGGCGATTTGCCATTCTTCTGAATTCAGTAAGGGACTCAGCTCTTCCCTGAACTGCATTTTGTACCGACTGAATCTGTTGCCGCAGATAGAAAAATCGTTCTTTTAATTCATCTTCATCCTGAATAAATTCCATGATTTTTTGTCCGCCAGAAGAAAGTGAGGAAAACGGCGCAAATATTCCGGACAAGTCACTATCATACCCTATAATAGATAACTGTCCTGGCGCTGTCTCCATAATTGCCTTATATAGGACAATCTTTGCCAGATCCGTCACTCCATCCTCATATGTATTGCTGATCCAAATATTTCCTTTCCCTATAAAATCAGCCATTACTGTCGGCGGATTTCCTATATACAATTTCTCACATATCTCCAACAAATTTTCCACAGTTTCTCCCTTTCAAAAAAAGCCGACATCAAAATTACTGTCGGCTTTACAGATTATTTTTTTTTCATTTTTCCAACAATATTGGCCGCCACAGCAATCACAATCAGGAACACAATATTACATATAAATTTTTTCTGAACTACAGCCGCGCTAGCCGCTCCATATCCCAGTACCGTATAAAGTTTTGTAGATCGCATTATGCTGTAAGCGAATAACCAAATTACACTACAAACCAATACAAGTGAACTTCTTCCCTGTGCAGATTTATAACATCCATAGGCAATTCCGGCTGCTGCTATCAGCGTAGAGATTGGAAATACAACACCGCTGGTCAAATATGCCAGTACCACAGATACAACAAAAACAAGCACTCCCATTTTAGAAGATCCTCTTACTTCCTGTTGACGCTTTTTATAATTTGCCGTCTGCTCTTCTAACTGCCTTATGTAGTTGTTACGTTCTTTATATTCTTCCAGTTCCGGCTTCATTGCCTCCAATACTTCATTTGCAACGCCATTTGTCGCTCCCAAACTAATAGATTTGTTTGCATATTCCTGAACTTCTTCACAATTATCTTCCGTATACTCTCCACACGAATAGAGAATGCTTGCCCTTTGTCCAAGGGCATTTGCATAAAGTTCCGTCATGCCATATTTCTGAGCCATATCACATAACTTCTGGTTCGCATTTAGTGCTTTGTCATAATACGGATTTGCACTGCCAACCACCCGGCTGTTCTGTGCTTCCTGAATTGCCATCTGCCTCAGCACATATTCCCTATCAAAATAAGAGCGACAATTATCCGGCTCCGCAATCACTTCTTTATCTGTACACTCCAGTGCTTTATAAAAATTCCCTAATTCACAAAAAATATTATATCCCAGGTTATAAAAATCTGCATTTTCTCCATCCGGACTTTCCGATACCCTTGCTTTTTCATAAGCATTACCTGCAAGCTCAAACTGATGATCTTCATAAAAAGTTCTCGCCTTATCTGTCCATTCTTTCAGTCTTGCTTTTCGCTGCTCATCTGGGTCAATTGTCTTTTCCTTCTTACTCAATTCCAGTTCACGATCATATTTCTTTCGTGACGATTCTGTTTCAAAAGCTTTTTTTGCATCAAATATAATAGAAAGCATTTTTGTAGCTTTTTCCGGCGTATTTACCTGACGCTTCGTCCACACTTTTTCCTGTTTCAAAAGCTCCTGCTTTAATTCATTTAATGTCATTTCGGATTCCAGACCAGCAATTTCATGATAAAAATCCAGCATTTCTTTTTCCCCTTCTCTCCAATTTTTAAATCAGATAAGAAATGATTTTGTCACGTTTATCCTTACTTACTCCCAAATTCAAGATACCGGCACCATTACTAAATAACCCGCCGGCAAACACACCTTCTCCTAAAGCAATCAATTCGATATGACGTTTATCTCCTAAATCTGAAACAAACACCTGAACTCCCCAAATATTATTTGCCCCGCCCGGTCTAAAATGTTTTAATCCGGAGAACAATCCAACGTTTCCTGATAATACAACCTCAATATCACACTTGTCTCCAAACTTTCCAAGTGGATCATCATTCAGTTCATCTACCTGTGCATTCAATACTGATGCAGCCTCTCTAATTCCATTTGCAATCTGCTGTAAACTTTTATCTGTAACTAACTCCGTTGAATCTGTTTTAATACGTGCCATTATTTTTATCTCCTCTCATCCATTTGACTATTTGCCACAAATTTCATACTTTTTACCGGTAGCATTACTGACTCTTCTTCTGTAGCATTGCTCCAGGCGTTGTCAACAAAATTTTCCCACGCCTCCAATGCCTTGTTCTGTTTTTCATCTGCTCCTTCCTGTCTCAGTTTCATATTATGTTCTGTTATCCATGTATCTGCCATTCCGTGAAGTGCTATAAGTAATTTCTTCATACTTGCTTCATCTCCACTAATCGCCAACGCACTTTTACACTGATCCTTCCGCAGACAAACACACAAAAGAATTTTTTTCCCTTGTGGTCCGCAAAATGTACTAAGCCATCCAAGTGATTCAAACAAAAGATGTCCGCCTGTAGCTTTTCCACTCTTTTCTTTTGGTTTTCCAAACAATCCTTTAGATGCCGCGTTCCATACAATGATTCTCTTTTTTGTCACCGACACTGTCCAGCTTTTTGTTCCAACACCATCCATGCAGAAATCTATTTCAGACTTTGCACCAAAACTACGACATTCTACTCGGTCAACCGAAAACTCTTTAATTTCTGTTCCATCATCTTCCTCCATTTTTATTTTTGCCAAACCATCTGTTGAAGGAAATAACTTATATCCTGATGCATTTTCATTTGCATCCAATGTTCTTATTAACGGAACCCTCATATCCATCCTCCATTCCTTTAGTATTCTCATTTACAACAGTCTATCATATTCCAAATTAGTACACCCCACACAAAAGTGTAGTTTGAATAAATTCAAGAAAAAACTTATTTCCATTCTTCAAACTATCCTTTTGTGCAGGGCTATTTTCCCCCGTCATCAGACTTGTGATTGTTATTTCTCGCATCAATTCTTATAATGGGGATTTCATTGCCTTTCATTACAATCGGCATTCACAATATACTATATCTTTTAATTTCTGCTTCTTTCCTGATCCGTTCCCTTTGAAAATTGGAATCCACCATTTTTACGTTGTTTTACATCCCCAATCCAAAGTTATAACAAGACCGAACCCCGATGTTAGCAGGAATCATATTTTTCCCTGTTTGCAAAACAGTCCACTGGACTGTTTTTATCGCATGCTTGGCAACAAAACCTGCTAAGAAAAGTCAATAGTTTTTTGCAGGTTTTTAAAATATTTTTCTTTCATAAAATTAGGTACAACAAATAGACTGTCATTTAGGCAGCCTTTTTGCAGTCTTTCATTTTGATATTTATTTTATATCCGTATAGATTTCTTTAACTCGTGCGTAATATATTCTGAGAAACTTATTCAGCCCTGCTATTTTAGCAGCTTTTTTTGCCTTGCCTTCAGCTTCTTTTTTGACTATATACTGGTAAACTGGATCATCTGGTCTTGGGTGCGTTTTTATACATCTCATGGTTTCATAGCCGACTTTACGCAGAGCCGCCAATCCACGTTTAGTTATCTTTCGATTAGAACCAACAAATTGCCCTGATTCATAAGGCGGAATATCAATTCCCGCATATGCTATTAAAGCCTTTCCGCTATGGAACCTTCTAACATCACCAATTTCTGCAATTAGCTTTGGTGCCAGAACTTCTCCCACGCCTCCCATCCCCCTCACAATGGAATATTCCGGCAGGCTCTTTGCTAATTCCTGCATTCGTGATAAGATTATGCTTAGAGTTGCATCAACTTCTTTGAGCACTCGGACCGCTTCAGTTACCAGCATTTTGACGGATGGGGTTTCTGAAGATAAGGTAGGAATGCCTTCACGGGCCAGGGCATATATGGCTTGCGCCTTGTCCTGGCTCTGATGGTATTTCTTTTCTTTTGCCCAGGACATGTACTGCTTTATAAATTCTGTTTCACTAAGACATGTGATAGTATCATAGTGCCAAAACCTTTCAACAAAATCACTCAGTTTATCCTTTCGGTTTCCTTCATTCCAACTTGCAAGCATACCCTTGATTCCAGGCATTGTATAATCCAGCAAATGCGTCAATTCATGCAGAGACATGATATGCAGTTTCATATAGTGTCTGTATTGCTGTCCCAGCATCTTCAGTTCCCCATACACATCATCCGATGCTTTGAACTCTGCCATTGTAAACCAGTGTTCAATGCCATAATTAGCAATAATCCTGGAATCGATTTTGTCTGTCTTTGCTTTTCTAAGATCTCCGCTACGGTATACCTTCATCAAGTATGGATTAATAACAGCTACAAACAGTCCTTTTTCCTGTAAATAGGTAAGGACTGGAAGATGATAGATGCCAGTTGCCTCCATAACAACCTTTACTTCATCGTCAAACCTTAGAAGCATAGCCGCGAGTTCCCCCAAATCCTTTTCTACATGGGAGATGTCGAACGGCTTGCTGACAATTTCCCCATAAGGTTTCAGTATGCATACCGTACTTTTCCCTTTTGCCACATCAATTCCTACACTGATCATAATAACCTCCTACTACCTTGGTACATTTTTATTAGCAATCAGTAAAACCATTCACACTTATTACGATTCAGTTTAGTTCGTTACACGAAAGCTCTCATAGAGTATCAACCTGCCTAAGCGAATATTTATAATAAGGGGTTGGTTGACGGTTTTATTGACGGATGTTAAAAATCCAAAAAAGCCCATGCCATACCAACTGCTTTCCCTATTATAATAAAATAAGTGCAGATGTCAGAGTTAATTACTCTCTAACTACTACACTTTTATGGTACTAAAAAGCCCGTTCAGATTAGATTCTTTTTTATTGAATCTGATCCAAACGAGCATCTCGCTTGCCATGCCTTAGCATGTCAAAGGAAGCTCCAGTGGAGGTTTCTTTGACTTAGCTGTAGCTAATGAAATAATCTATTGTTTCAGCTAACCAAAATTAGCAGAGTGTTTATTCCATAAAGGATTTTACTCCTTTTTACACTGTTTTACATCCCCAATCTGAGGTTTTAATAAGACCGAACCCCGATGTTAGCAGGAATCGTATTTTTTCCTGTTTGCAAAACAGTATTTTGGATTAGCTGTCAGCTAACGAAAATCACTTCAAATTAGCTGGAAATTCATTCCCGTCCTGCTTTTTTTCATCTCATTGAAAACAAAAAAGCGGTTCATGACATAGCATTTTCTGCTAATCATTACCGCTTTGTTTGCAACCGTCCCCTGCGGGAATCGAACCCACAGCTAGCGCTTAGGAGGCGCTTGTTTTATCCGTTAAACTAAGAGGACATTACCGATTTTTGGCTTAAACACTGGGTTTTCAGCACTTTGGTTCGGTAACCGTTTTATGATTTTCAGCTAATTTTGACTAGCTGGATATCATCAGATTATTCATTTTATTAACAGTAGAGCATCCGCCTGAATGGGGAAAGCTTCGTTGTTAATTTTGTCTCTTCCAGAATCGATTCGAACTCCAAGTTCTTTTTTCTGTTTTCCCTCAGGGTTCAGCCGCGGCTCCTTCTTAGGAGAGCTCTGTGGTTCTGTTAATCCCTGTCAAGAACTGATATGTTTTGCCCTTTATTATCAAGGACTTTTTTCACTTTCGAATCAAATTCTTGTAATCTGAATATCCTTTCTGTTAAGTCCAGATAAGCCCTGAAAATTAGCAGATTCTTTGCAACTGCTAACATCCGGGGAAAGCTCTGTTGTTATTAACAGATATCATATTCCGGCTACCATCCACTTACAAGCAGGAATGATAAACAATATTCAATTGACCAGATTCTATTATTACTATGCAACGTTATTGTCGATTTGTCTATGGGGTTTCGACTACGACAATTTTTTCAAAATCCTTTTTTCATTTGTTCTTGAAAAATCGCTTAACCGATAGGAACGAACTCTTGTTTTGACAATGATAGGAATCAAAAAACCATTATTTGCAAGCTTCGCACATCTATTAATAACCGTCTTGTTTGTTACACCAATCAACTTACTTACTTCAATTGGTGTAAACTCGTATAATCGTTTTTTTAACAGAAACACTAAAAATTCTTTTTCTTTTGTATTTAGATAAGACAGGCTTCCTTCTAATTCATCTTTCTCTGACGCTTTCGATAACTCATATACTTTTTTAGAATACAATCCCATCATTTTCAAAAAATAATTGATCCAGATTTCCGGATGCGGAGGATTTTCCCTTCCTGAATAATACAATGCAGGTAATCCCATTTGCAACGATGCATAATACTCATCTGGATCATAGGCAAAATATTCTTCCAGAGAACCAATTCCATTAAAACCGTATCCATAATAATCAAGAATATAGCCTGACATTAGTCTGGCAGTTCTTCCATTTCCATCTTCAAAAGGATGAATGGTAACCAGTTGATAATGGACTACGGCAGCAATGATTAACGGATGATCATCTGTGGTATTTACATATTCAACAAGTTCATCCAGTAACTCCGGAATATCTATATACTCTGGTGGAATATATTCTGGTGCTCCCGTTTCGGAATCATATACTGCAAATAACATTCCTGGCGGCATAGGACCTCTTAATCCTATCTTTTCTTCCCCGGCACCTTTTTCAACAATTGCCTGCACTTCAAGAATCATCTTTTTTGAAAAGAGTTCTTTCTTTTTCAACTTCTCTTCCAGAAGATTTAAGGCCAGAAAGTAATTGCGAACTTCCTGTTCTGGCTTCAAAAAATGTTTGTGAGGATCACTGTCAATGGCTTCATTCGCCTGTTTTTCAGTCAAAGGATTTCCCTCAATCTTATTAGAAGCATATGAACTTTTTTTCTTAGAGTTTTTTCTAAGTCTATTCTTTGTAACAGGCGGCAATTCTATCGTGCTAAGAGAAAAACGATTTTCATCAATCTCCGATATCCTTTTTAAAATTTCATTCGTTAGTGTAACCTTTATCAAATTGTCCACCTCCATTTCATCAATATATATTATATCGATTCATGAATTATTTTTCCACTAAAATTACACTATTTTTTCACTATTTTTCATTATTTCATCCTCTTCGCCAGTGACGTAAGAAGTGCTGCCATTTCTGGATTTGAAAGAACCTTTGCAAGCAGTTCTGCATCCAGTTCCTTTAAGGCCGCCTTGCTCACACGCTGAGATTCCTTATTTATGAATAGATACGCCCGGTTCTCCTCAATCGCTTTTTCGGAAATATCGATGCAGTCCCAAAACAAGATTTTCCGCATACTGTGACATTTCAAGTTTACGAAGAAACTCCTCTTGTGCAAAAAGCTGGAGACAAGTCTGATAATTGATTCCTGTTTCCTTTGCTTGCTTTTTTAATCTGGCAAGCACTGATGCGCCCATATCCTTTATCTCTTTTACAGCCATACTCCAACCACCCTTCTTGCCTTTTTTTCCACACCAAGTTTCACAGCATACTCCATCAGTTTAGCAGCATCTTTATCTTTGTCCTTCACATATCTTTGAATCACTGTGTTAAACACTTCTCCATCCATAGTATTAATATGTCTAAGACAATCACAGACCACACGTTCCCGGTCATATATCTTTACGGTAATTCCGTCAATATTTCCTTCACTTACACCAATATCCAATCTGTTTGCATCAATGAAGTGTGGCTTTATAATTGGAAAATCCATCTTGAATTTATTCCTTGCCGATTTGTTATCCACTGCTATATGCCAGATTCCCGGCACACGGTCTGTATATCCATAATACATTGCCGTATTTGAGGCAACTTATCTTTTGAGGTGATATATTTGGGAAACAGCTATATTTACACAAAAGTGGAGGAGCTGGTCAGTCGATTTAAGACCAGAGACCCTTTTGAACTTCTCAACTGCATGAACGTTGTAGTCGGGGAAACATCAAATTACAAGAAATTAAAAGGCTACTGCTTCATGAACTGCCAGACGATTTATGTCATGATCAGCAGTTTCCTTTCAGAAGAAGAGCAGCGTATCGTTGCCGCACACGAACTGGGACACATCGTCCTAACATCGGTCAAAGTTGAAAATGGCTTCAATGAAGGATGATGTACTTTACAATATGAAAGACTGGGCAGAATACAAAGCCAATCTGTTTTCCACCGATCTTCTCCTTGGAGATGACGATGTGGCTAAAATGTCAAAAATGAAGACCTAAATTACTTTGGATTCTGTAGCAGCCTAAATGCCAGTCCAGAGTTAATGAACTTCAAACTGTACAGCCTGATGAAACGCGGGCAGGCTTATCATATGCCGATGGATATACAGAGTAATTTTCTGGCGAAATAGAAAAAACTCGTTCCAACCGAACGAGCTATTTCTATAAAATTTCATGTTTTAAATACTTATCGGTTGTTGAATAATAATCTTTATATTTTTTCCATCAAACACACGATTAAATTGACTTTCATAATTTTGCTTATCTTTTATGATTTTTTCTTTATCATATACGTAGAATAAAATATAGTCCTCCGAATAATGAACAATATCTGCCTCAATTTCTTCGGTTAGTTTTTTCAATCTCGTTTTTTCTCCCGTACATTTTGTTTCCAAAACCAAATTTAGACCCGGAATTTTTAAATCACTTCTAATCATTCCAACTCCTGAATCTTCAGCTACTTCTTTGCGAATATCCGGATATACCGGCTTTAAAACAGCATACAAAAGATGCTGCAAATCATATTCGTTTCCAATTTTGATTTGCTGTAATTTATCTTTCGTCAATGTTGCGCGTTTATCGGGTTCTCTTTCTGTTAATGCCTCTAAAAACATATAAAAATTTTTCAGATATTTTTCTAAATACTCGATATTAACATTCTTTTTTTCTTTTCTTGAAATCATGTAGAGATAATCTAATAGATTTTCTTTTGCTGTAAGCATTTTTTCCTTGTTCGCTTCATCCGAGAACCTATTTTTTATATATTTTTGTTTACACTTAACTTCCTGGCAAATTTCTTCTGAATATCCTTCCGTGTATAGTGTCTGATTCAATTCCTGGACAACTTCGTTATACTCTTTTTCTGTGGCAACACAACTAATTTTTTCTATAAAAGCACCCAATATGTTATCCATTCATTCTCCCCCATCTTAGATAAAATAAAAATAATGGATCAAGGACATAAATAGTTCCATCCTTCCATTCGATTGCACGATAAATTTCTTCTTTTCCTTCTAAAATTCCTTGCAAACTATTCAAATGATTTTTAACGGTTTGTTTGTCTAATTTTGTATCGGTAGTTTTAATAAGCTGAATGATTCTATTATAGAAAGTATCAAAATCTATTTCCATCAATGGAGGATTTTTTGCTAAAGATTCAACAATCAGACCATATAAATCCAGTTCCTTGCCATCAATAGTTTGATAATGTTTCCTTTGCTGGCCTCGTGGATTTGGTCCCTTTGACATCACACTTACTACATCAGCATAATTAAAGTTCATCGTGGTGAATTTGTAAGCCCTTTGCAATATATCATCATTTATTTCCTGTTTTTCTTCATCTTCTAATAGTGTACAAATACTCAGGCATATATATTGCATCAATTGCGGCGATGTAAGACACTCAACAGCCAATTTCTCCGCAATAGAATTCTCTATTTTAATATTCAATTTATCAAAGCCTTTTAATGCAATCTTTTTCAGATCCTCTTCCTTCCATGTTTCTATATTAATCAAGCTCAACCTGCCTGATAAATCTGCATTCTGTCTAATAGCATCATCCGCTCTATGTGGTAAGGAAACTACAACTACTTTTAATTCTCGTCTTATTGCATCTTTCAACTGTTGTGCCATTTTCATTTGCATTTCCGGTGATGCATAGTGGAAATCATCTATAACTAAAACCTTTTCGTTTTCAATGTAATACTGTATTACTTTATCTTTAGACAGAACATATTTTTCGCTTTTACTATCGCTCTCTTTGTTATTTCCTTCCGTAGCAGACCTTTCTGTAGTTATTTCACCCATATATGGTAATCCAACCTTTGCTGCTATAGTTGCCCAAAAATCTACATTCTCATTAAAATCTGCCCCCGATATTTCAACAATATTATCTAGGCCTATAACTTGTTCACATAATATAGTCTTTCCCATTTTAGAAGGACCTATTATCGAAGTTAAGCATCCTGCTGTTCTTAAAGCTTGTTTTAATCTTAATTCGTATGAAATTCCTGTATTTTCATAATTACGAGATACATATGTATATTCCGGAAATGCACCTGGTTTAAATACATTTTCTGCTTTCAGCTGCATACTTCCACCTCCTAAAACTTTCTATGACTATTATACCACATATTTTACTATTTAAAACCTTTTTTACCCTTTTTATGGCTATATATCTTATTTTTTACCTTTAGATACCTTTGTGTATGGTATACACACTAAAAACTGGTAATTCAGATTAATTTATTATAAAATAAGAAATCCCGTTCGCAAAGAACAGACCTTTATAATCCTCATTTTTTCTTCCCTTTCGTCAGATCATAACTTTCCCCAATCATACGCCGGATATCTTGATCTGGAACAGAGCCATCCAGGATAATAGATGTCTTCTTATTCTCTTTATGACACATAACACACCAATTATCATCATGAAAAGGATAATCTTCATATACATCTTGAAATGAATGGCAATATTGTATTGCCTCCTGCCTTGTCTGCATAGTTTCCTCTTTTCTTTAACCTTCCTCTCCCCGAATCGGAGCATAGAAGATTAATAAATCTATATACTTTTCTCCATCTCCCAGTGTTACTTCCAGAGCTGATAGTTCAATGTTTGCTGGTAACAGATCCTTATTCTCTTCATGATGAAGAATCCCATCATTCGTCTGTATCTCTTCCTCATTGATCACTGCCAGCATGATGGTTGCCAGAGTATTACCAAGATCATCCGGTTCCACATATCCGAGACTGGCAGTCAGGCTCCCCTGCGGATTCGCATCAATCATCGGCACTTTTTTCTTTTGCGAGACCAATTCCTAAATTTACGGTTGTCGTGGTCTTTCCGACACCGCCTTTCTGATTTGTAACAGCGATTACTTTACACATTCTTCATTCCTCCGTTTCTTATTTATCCCAGTATTGTTCCATCCATATTTTTAAGATTGCTACGATTTCACGCTTCATCATTTCCGGTGTATAGTTGTTTGGAAAGTATCTGTGAAGCTGTTCATTTGTAAATGTGACTCTGGATATTTCCCCTTTTTTTATTTCACTTAGGATATCTTGCATCTTCTCCAGAGTCAGTTTTCCATCTTTACTCAATTTCTTTATTCTTTGTGCCTGAGAAAGAGATGGCACTGATTGAGCATAATCCATGGCTTCGATTAAATGTTTTTGTTCATTTTCCTTTAATGCTGCCAGTTCAACTGCCGGATTGAATGAAATAAGCTCATCATCCAGCTGTTGTAAAAGTTCCGGAATCAGATTCGTGAGAGTAATATATCTTTGTACCTGCTTTGGACTTTCACCCGTTTCTTCTGCTATGATTTCCACTATTCTTTTTACTTTTAAATTGTGGTCGATTTGGCTACGCGGTCTTCCGGCAGTCCTTTTCATAGCATCATTTTTCATTTTGTAAGCAAAAGTTTTCTCACTGTAACTGATCCGTTCCCTTTGAAGATTGGAATCCACCATTTTTATAATGGCTTCTTCATCGTTCATAACCCGAATGATCACAGGCACTTTTCGATATCCAAGTTGCTGTGCCGCATATTTTCTTCTGTGACCTGAAATGATTTCGTATACACCATCTGGTACAGGTCTGACAATCAGCGGATTTAAAACGCCATATTTCTTTATGCTGTCTTTCAGAAGATGCATATCCTTATCATCTTCAACCTTGAATGGATGATCTTTAAAAGATCTGAGCCTTTCAATCTCAATTTCAATTACCTTTTCATCATCAAACTGATTGGCTGCTTCTTTTTCTGCCATTGAACTCCTCCTTTTCCTGTAATCCAAACAAAAATGCCCGTTCAGATTAGATTCTTTTTTATTGAATCTGATCCAAACGAGCATCTCGATTACCATTAGCTGTAGCTAATGAAATATTCTATTTTTCCCTGTTTGAAAAACAGTATTTTTGATTAGCCGCCAGCTAACGAAAATCACTTCAAATTAGTTGAAAATTCATTCCCGACCTGCTTTTTTCATCTCATTGAAAACAAAAAAGCGGTTCATGACATAGCATTTTCTGCTAATCATTACCGCTTTGTTTGCAACCGTCCCCTGCGAGAATCGAACTCACAACTAGCGCTTAGGAGTATGGCGTACCGTTTCGCACGCGGCTCATATGTGACTTCCAATGACATTTCATTCGCAAACTATCATAAAATACTCGAACTTGATGCCGTAAGGTCACTATGGAAAAACAAGCGAAGCGTTCACTGCCCGAAGCGCGGACATATACAGTTGAACAAATTGCGGCCATCCTTGGCATAGGACGGACTTCTGCATATAAACTTGTGAAGAAAGAAAAGTTCAAAACTGTTCGTATCGGCTATTCCATTCGCATTTCAAAGAAGTCTTTCGACGAATGGCTGGAAAATATGGAATTGTAAATATGATGGCAACGCCACAGGCATAAAACCTGTGGCGTTTTTTCATGTTCTCATTCAGTTCCATTCTTCCGACAGCAGGAAATCCCGGATATTGCGGTGCTTGATCCCGTCTCGGCTCATGTCAAACTCATCCAGAGAGACGACGTACTTCGGGAAGTTATCACGGACGCCATCATAGGCGCCAAATTCCCGCCTGGACGTTTCTTCGGAGGCCAGCAGATAGCAGACCTGGACATAGAGCTTTTCCCGCTGCTTCTCGCAGACAAAGTCGATCTCCTTCTCGCCTGCTTTGCCAACGGTGACGGTATAGCCCCGGCGCAGCAGCTCCATATAGACAATGTTTTCCAGCACAAGGTTGATATCCCGCATGTTCCCGCCAAAAACAGCTTCCCGTACCCCGTGATCGGCCACATAGTATTTCTCATTGACGGTGAGGATTTTCTTACCCTGTAAGTCCTGACGCTTCACTTGATAGAACAGGAAAGCATCAGTACAGGCTTTGATATAGTTCAGCACCGTATCCGGAGAGACAGAGCGGCCTTCACTTTTCAGGTACTTGGAAATGGCGGTGGAGGAAAAAGTGGTGCCAATGTTGGAGGTGATATAGGCAATGATCCGCTCCAGCATGTCCACATCCCGGATTCGATTGCGCTTTACAATGTCTTTCAGCTCCACGGAGTTGTAAAGGTCCTGCAAATACTGGCGGCTGGCCGCTTCGTCATACCAGAGGTTAGACAGATAGGGCATCCCGCCGATAGTCAGATATTTTGTGAAGCATTTTTCCACACTGGTGTCCGGGAACACAGTTCGGTACAGCTCGATGAACTCCGCAAAGGAGAAAGGATAAATCACGAACTCCACATACCGCCCGGCCAAATAGGTCGCCAGCTCGCCGGAAAGCAGCTTGGCATTTGAGCCGGTGATGTAAATATCGCAATCCAGTTCCACGCGGAAGGAGTTGATACACTTCTCCCAGGCGTCCACCTCCTGGATTTCATCGAAAAAGAGATAAACCTTACCATGGATCTCCGAGGCTCTGTGAATGATCTCATCATGCAGTTGGGCCGCCGTACAAAGATGAGCGTTGCTCATGTTTTCAAAATTGATGGAAATGAACTGCGTGCTGTCTACACCGGAGGCGCGCAGTTCTTCTTTGATCAGGTCCAGCATGACGGATTTCCCGCTGCGGCGGATTCCGGTTAAGACCTTGACCAGATCGTTTCCGATAAATGGCCGGATACGGCTCATGTAGGTTTCTCGTTTAATCATATTGACCAGCCTCCTTTCTGAGACTGTCAATATGATATCACAAGTATATTTGATTTTCAAGTCAGTTTCTTTTGATTTACCGATTATACTCGATAAAATCAAAATATCGACATTGTTTGACAATTGAAAAAGATAAATTTCAGAAAGGAGCAGATAAATGAAGTTGAATGAAGCGGAAATGAGGATGGCGTATCACTGATCCTGAAAAAGCCAAAGACTGATTCCAGTATCCGCAAGGTGTGGCTGCCGAAAATGCTTGCCCACATTCTGCGGGAGTGGAAGAAGGCCCAGGACGAACTGAGAGGCTTTCTGGGGGACGAATATCAGGACTTCAATCTTGTTGTGGCGCTGCCCAATGGCCGCCCCTGTGAGGACCGTATCACTCTGAAAGAGTTTTCCAAACTCCGTGAAGAAGCAGGATTGCCCAGAGTAGTTTTCCATTCCCTCCGTCATTCCAGCACCACCTACAAGTTGAAATTGAACCACGGCGATCTGAAGGCCACCCAGGGTGACACGGGCCATGCGGAGATTGATATGATTACCAGCATCTACGCTCACATTCTGGACGAGGACAGAAAGGTCAACGCCCAGAAGTTTGAGAGTGCCTTTTACTCTAATCCCGATTTGCGCAGGATGCGCCCTCCAGAGGAACCAAAGGAGCCGGAACCGGCGCCCATCGATCTTGCAGGTCTGGTAGAATAGTTTCAAAAGTCGCCGGAGCTGGCAAGCGCCCTGGCTGCACTGATCGCGCAACAGGCACAACCAGCCAGCAAGTAGTTCGGAAAAGACGGAAAACTCAAATTAGCAAACTCCCATTTTTTCTTAGCAAATTTGTGAAAACCGTTCGATTCCTTTTAGCAAATATACATTTTGCAGCGCATAAAAATCTCCCGGCGCCGGAGAACCGGCTGTCGGGAGAAATGAGAACAAAAAACGCTGCAAACCCCCGAAAAAAGGGCTTGCAGCGGTGCTTTCTGGCGTCCCAGAGAGGACTTGAACCTCCGACCCCACGCTTAGGAGGCGTGTGCTCTATCCAACTGAGCTACTGGGACTTATGCAAAAAATATGAACTTGTATTCCTAATTTAGACTCGAACCATCTAGCGCTTAGGAGGCGCTTGTTATATCCATTTAACTAAGGGAACTCACCATATTCAATACTTCCATCATTCAGAAGGCACCAGACCAATGCACCCCAGTGCCTTCCTATTATACTTCATATATATACCACTTGTCAAAGCCTATTCTAAAAATTAATCCTGCCCTGCATCCACATATTTCCCTTGAATCGTCTTCCAACCGCCGGATCACCCATAACTCCCTTTACAGGCACACAGATATCGAATGACAGACCGTTCACTTCCAGTTTCATCACATACACTTCTTCCAAAGTATATTCATTCACGATCCGCTGCAATTCCAGTATCTCTCCCATAATGGAATAATGATCACACTCTATTCCATACGGCATAATATAAGTATCTACGATACTAAAGACATCTTCCGTGATCAATCGTCTAGATACCTTCGAATATGTATCGATATCATCCATAGTCAGGCTTTCAATTGCAACCGGATCTCCGGTTCTGGCAGCACTCATAAGCATCATACGATTGTGCACTTCTTCCTGCTGCTTTCTTTCCTGCTCTTTATCCTTAAGTACCGGAAGAAGTATCGTCCCGCCATTACAGAGTCCGGAGAGAGTCACAGACGAATACTTGATAGAATGCTTTGTCATCTGTCTTTCCTTGAGATATTCAACAACATTCTGCAAGTGGAAGATCAGATTAATTCCAACCTTCATCTCTTCACAGACCCCTACATAAGATTCTTTATCCATTCTTCTTTCGATATAGACATCCGCATAAGAAGTAATTCCGGTTCCAATGAAATAGGGATAGTAATATTGTCTTTCGAAGGACTCATCGATATCCATATCTCCACACAATGCAATTCCCAGCCCAGCCCCGAATTCTTTCTGGTATTCGCAGAAATCCATCTCATCATCCTGGAAAATCAGATCGTGCTGGGTAAAGGAATCTTCTACCTGTGTCAGGATCTCGTTCAGTTCTCTTTTGCTGCTAATGTCGCCAAATCCAATGGCTTTCAGGTATTGATGCATATTATTGTCCTTATAACTATAATAATACTTATTTCTTAGGTGTAAGTTCTTTTGCTCCGCCCATGTATGGCTGCAATACTTCCGGAATCTTAACTGTTCCGTCTGCCTGCAGATTATTCTCCAGGAATGCGATTAACATTCTCGGAGGTGCTGCTACCGTATTGTTCAGCGTATGAGCGAAATATTTTCCATCTGCTCCTTTTACACGGATGCCAAGTCTTCTTGCCTGTGCATCGCCAAGGTTAGAGCAGCTTCCAACTTCAAAGTATTTCTTCTGTCTTGGAGACCATGCTTCTACGTCACAAGATTTTACTTTCAGGTCTGCCAGATCGCCAGAACAACATTCCAAAGTACGTACAGGGATATCCATAGAACGGAAAAGGTCTACCGTATTCTGCCACAGATTGTCATACCATTTCATGCTTTCTTCCGGCTTGCATACAACGATCATTTCCTGTTTTTCGAACTGATGGATTCTGTATACACCACGTTCTTCGATTCCGTGAGCTCCTTTTTCCTTACGGAAGCACGGAGAATAACTGGTTAATGTCTGTGGCAACTGATCCTCTGTCAGCATTGTATCAATGAATTTACCAATCATAGAATGCTCACTGGTTCCGATCAGATACAGATCTTCGCCCTCAATCTTATACATCATGGCATCCATTTCTGCAAAACTCATAACTCCTGTTACGACATTGCTTCTGATCATGAATGGAGGGATACAGTATGTGAATCCACGACCGATCATGAAATCACGCGCATAGGATAATACCGCAGAATGAAGTCTTGCAATATCCCCCATCAGATAATAGAAGCCATTACCTGCAACTCTTCCTGCACTCTCAAGGTCGATTCCGTTGAAACTCTCCATAATCTCTGTATGATATGGAATTTCGAACTCAGGAACAACCGGCTCACCGTATTTCTGAATCTCAACATTCTCACTGTCATCTTTTCCAATCGGTACAGATGGATCGATGATATTCGGAATAGTCATCATAATTTTCTTAATCTTTGCTTCTACTTCTTTTTCTTCTGCAGATAATGTCTCTACTCTGTCAGCATTCTCCTGAACTTTTTTCTTTAATTCTTCCGCTTCTTCTTTCTTACCCTGTGCCATGCAAGCGCCGATCTGCTTTGAAATCTTATTGCGGTCCGCGCGGAGCGCTTCTACTTCCTGTTTAATATCTCTATTCTTCTGATCTAATTCTAATACTTCATCTACCAGAGGTAATTTCTCATCCTGGAATTTTTTCTTAATATTCTCCTTTACTACATCTGGATTCATTCTTACGAATTTAATATCTAACATATCAGTATCCTCCTCATATTTGGTATATTATTTCTTAATATCTTTCATATCCATCTCATAAGCCTCGAAGATTGCTTTATCAAGTGCTTCTGCTTCCTCTTCAGCTAATTCGACATAACTCTCACCTTTTACGATTTCCTTCACATAAGTGTAACAGCCTTCTCTGCTGTGCATTGCATTAAGTACCCAGCCACTGTTATTTCCATCCAGCATCGCCAGAGCGAAACTTAATTTGCCACCCATCTCATTGAAAGCATCATACTTTACAATTCCAACCTTTCGGTAATCACTTTCCATCTTCTTATTGATTTCTTTGATATCGATACGGTTCTGTTTGGTGATTTTAAGGATTGACTCGACTTCTGCAAACCTTTCTTTCATGCTCTCTTCTAGAGTCTTTCCATCTTTTCCCTTCATAAACGTAGCATAACTGCTTTTTAGTCTATTATACTTCAGAGTAACATTCACATATAACACAAAGAGTACGACAATCAGAACCAATAAGAATATAAGTATGAATGCCGGATCGATTCCAAGTGCTGTTAGTATCTTGCTTTCCATATATTAATCTTCCCTTCTTATACTCATTATCATTTCGAACATATGTTCTAATTCTTTATCCGAATAGTATTCTATCTCTATCTTCCCTTTTCCCTTTCCTTTTGAAGCAATCTTTACTTTTGTTCCCATTACTTCTTTCATCTTCTCTTCAAGATCATTATAGATAAATGCATTCTCTATGATTTTCTTTTCTTTTGGCTTCTTTGGAGTCTTAATCTCTTTGATGAGTTTCTCAATCTCACGGACACTCATCTTATCATCAAATATCTTATTAGCCAATATATACTGCTGTTCTTTGTCATCTATCGCTAACAATGCTCTTGCATGACCAGTTGATATCATATCATCTATAATCATCTGCTGAACTCTCTCATCCAATTTCAGAAGACGCATAGAGTTAGTAACGGCTGTCCTGCTCTTAGATACTCTTTCAGCAACTTCATCTTGCTTTAAATTGAATTCCTGTAGGAGTCTCTTATAAGCCATAGCTTCTTCAATCGGATTCAGATTTTCTCTCTGAATATTTTCAATCAACCCGATTTCTACTATTTCTTGCTCAGTATAATCCTTAACAATAACCGGAACTTCTTTTACTCCGGCTATCTTAGCCGCTCTCCATCTTCTCTCTCCGGCTATGATCTCATAATAGTCTTTTCTTTTTCTGACCAGTAATGGCTGTAATACACCATATTGTTTGATAGAATCTGCTAATTCATACAGGGCATCTTCTTCAAACTTTTTACGCGGCTGATCTCTGTTAGGCTCTACCATATTAATCTTCATCATCTGTTCACCCGATTTCACTTCTGGTTCTACTTCTTTTTTTGATGATGCTTCTGTTTCAGCAGGTTTTACATTCCTGTTATCAGGTATAAGACTATCTAATCCTTTTCCAAGTCCTTTTTTCTTTACTGCCATGACATCCTCCTTACTATTCTTCTCCTCTGCTTATTACTTCGTCTGCAAGTCTCATATAACTATCTGCTCCTGCTGATTTCGCATCATACTGATTAATCGGCATACCATAACTTGGTGCCTCGGCAAGACGAATATTTCTCGGAATAATAGTTTTATAGATATTCTGCTGCAAATTATCTTTGACATTTTCTACAACCTGCAATGATAGATTAGTTCTCGCATCGTACATAGTGAATACAACACCTTCAATCTCTAATGTAGGATTCAGTCTCTCCTTTACCAATTCAACAGTATGTATCAACTGACTTAATCCCTCCAGGGCGTAATATTCACATTGTATCGGAACTAATACCGAATCAGCCGTAGTCATAGCATTAATCGTAAGCATACTCAGAGATGGCGGACAATCTATAACAACATAATCATAATTGTCTCTAATTTTCTGAATAGAGTTTCTTACAATATACTCTTTTTCTTCAACCCCAATTAATTCTATCTCCGCCGCTGACAAGTCTACATTCGCAGGAAGTATATCAAGATTCTCAATAGTTTCTCTCTGCAATACCTCTTCAACTTCTGCCTCACCTATTATCATATCATAGATAGTCTTTTCAACAGAATTCTTGTCCAAGCCAAGTCCGCTGGACATATTTCCCTGAGGATCCATGTCAATAGCGAGAACCTTCTGTCCTTTTTCAGCAAGACAGGCAGATAGATTAATTGCAGTTGTAGTTTTACCAACCCCACCCTTTTGATTGGCAATTGCTATAATTCTTCCCATCTGTAATCACCTTTCTTTCAGCATGATTTTAGTATATCACTTTTCTCTAGAGTTATCTACAAAATGTTTGATGCAAAAACTAGATTTTATGTTTTCTATAAATGTTTCACGTGAAACATTTGATTTTTAGTTATATTTTTATCTGTTACTGAATTCCATCTTTGAAGTTCCAGTGTAAAAGTTTTTATTTACAATACATTTACTTTATTACCGGATATATTAACATATACATTTCTAAATATTTGTGTATATCATTAAATATATAATTATTAATAGGTATTATATTTGACATTAATTCTAATTGCTTTCTTATAATATCTATAACTTTATTCTTTTATTTCCTTATATCATTGTTGTTTTCAGCAACTGTTATATTCTTATATAATCAATTAGCAGTAAAAAATAACAATTAGTAAATAGTCTAATCAAAAAGTAAAGTAAAACAGATGGATAGTAATAGTATAATTAAATATTAATAATACAATTGAATAGTAAAATAAAAGCGGTAGTCAACAAATACTTAGATCAAAAAAACAGTCGAAAACTGATGGCTGGCAAATAATAGTATAGAATAAATAATTAATCTCTATATTTTAATAATAATGTTTCACGTGAAACATTATATACTCACTTGTGTTAATGAAGATTGAACACCTCCAATATTCTTCTATAATTATAGTTACTCTAGTATTGGATACTTTCCAGCATTCATATTTACCACATAATCATTTATCCTCTTCTTATAACTCGATCTCCATATCTACGAATCAAAAATCAAAGTATTAATAATATATTTCAACGCTTTATGACATTTTGTTGTCAGATCACATTTTAACAATATAACAATCAACAG
>NZ_JBNPMC010000004.1:0-126949 GCF_050313795.1 Bariatricus sp. SGI.154 | reverse complement strand
TGCCATTTTCGACAGCCATATCAGATTACCACATGTTTTGTCGTTTGTCAACAACTTTTTTTAATTTATTTTTGCTGTTGTCTTTTACGAATCACCGTTCAACCGACAGCCATATTAGATTATCATACTTGTCGTTTCTTGTCAACAATTATTTTAATCTTTTTTACTGACGCTTTCCTGATCGCTTTCCTGATTTAGCAACACTTGATGTCTCTTGCGTCAGCCATGTTAGAATATCACATAATGTCTGGAATTGTCAATATTATTTTTATTTTTTATTTTATTTGCGCAATTCACGCAATTTATGGTCTGTCTCTACAATTTTGACAAAACTACTTACAAAATCTACAATTTCGTTTTTTCAGCATTTTCCTTTGCTATACTTAACTACAGCAAGAATCATTTAAACTTTTATTATTAACATTTTCAGGAGGAAATATATATGTTTGCAGAATATATAGATGCTCTAACCACAGGATTATTGAATCTGAATATCGGAATCGAAGTTCCGTTGGCTGCACAGATTGCCAAAATTGCTATTTATTCCATTGTAGTCTATACCATCATGGCCATCGTTATTATTATCGGAAGAGCTACTAAACAATTACAGATAGTAAATACCATCGGAATCAAAGCAATCTGCTCAGGGTGTGCATTATTCTTACTCGGAAGTATAATCGCCTTATACATAAACCGGGATACAATGATCGAACCATTTTCCTATTTCAACCCCCAACTGCTCCTTATGATGCTTCGCCATCTGGACAAGGCGCTGTATCTTATCATTTTACTCGCAGTGCTGATCTTTGTATTGGTTATATTATTCGGAATGCTTTCGTTCTGTTTTAGAATGTGTATGGCATTATTTGCAGAAAATATTGCGGCAAATGGAATCCTAAAAGGTCTGTTGTTATCCATATACGAACTATTCTCCGGCGTCGTCTGGCTAGCAGTTATAATGTGTGGGATTTCGTTTGGCATAGCGATTATTATTTTCCCATTTTTACTATTGTATGTCGCTGCATTTTCCGGCAAACGCGCCGTTTATTATTACGATTAACGTAAGAACATCGTTAACAGATACATATCAGAATAAAAAAGAAAGGAATATTATTTATTATGAAAAATTATGCACAGAACCAACCCGGACCTATTGAACGAAAGGCACGAAAATATACCGCAATTGGCGCAATCATTATGTTTATCGGCAGTATTATTTTCTCAATAGCTTTAAAATCCTCTTTTTCAGAAATGCTCTTAATTATTATTGAATTTACTGTAGTCGGCGCCCTGTATGGATTTGGAATCTGCTTTGGCCTGCGGGATATGTATCGGTCAACCCTAAAAGGGGCCGCTGTAGCCGGCGAGATTACTTTCTGGCTCTGGATCAAGAAAATGCTTCGCAGAGATGAACATATGAGTATAATGACATTTCCACTGATTATGTTATCCATCGGATTTGGTCTTACAATTGGATGGATCAAAGGTGTATTTAAGGGAGTGAAAACGATTAAAGAAGAGCGAAGATCTGTGGCGGGCGTTGTTCCTCCAACAGCAAAGACCGCTCCTTCAAAGAGAAAACGCCACCCCAAACCCTCTGCTTCTCCTTGCCTACCAAAAATAACTCTTTCATGCACCGGCGGCGAATATACTGGAGCTGTTCTTAATATAAAATCCGGCGACAAGATTATCCTTGGTACCGATCCAAAGTTCTGCAATCTGGTCTTTAATGACAAAAGCATTAGTCGACAGCATTGTTCTATTATCTGCAAGCCCAATTCTAATACCGCAATTTTGCAGGATACTTCTACGAATGGCACCTACCTGTCAGATGGAACCAGGCTGAAACCGCATAATCCGACGGAAGTAACACTTCCATGCAAGATTTTCTTTGGAAACAAGCCGGAATCATTTGAGATCAAATAATACCCAGAAGACTTGCAACAGGCCGCTCTCTCCGGATGCTTTTGCAACATATAAAGAAAGACGTCATCATGTCAACACATCTACATGATAACGTCTTTCTTTTACTGTTAATCTGTAAATTCAAGCGTCCCCTTATCTGCGCTATCCTCCGGCATATGGAAGATTTCATCGAAAGTATAATCACAATAGTTAATGACCGCTTGTCCACTGCCGATTGGATATATCTCACAGGCAGGAATCTCTATGCCATCATACGGGGCATATTCTGTTTTTCCAACTGCCTCATACAGCCCTTACACAAGTATTCTACATCAACCATGCTGTTCCCCTTTTTCATTCCTGATTCATATTCCTGTTTTCTGGTTCTTCATTCCTATTGATACCATGCTTCAGGTATATATGCCGGAACATCCTCTGCTAGTGCATCCAGTTTTTCTTCTTCTCTGCCATCCGCAGAAACAGAATAAGCCTCTAAGGTACCTTCTATTTCTACTGTATAATAGATTCTGGTCGCTCCCGGAACACGGAAAAGCTGACAGTTCTGTGCTTCCATAAGTCCACTTGGAAGTTTTGTTATATATTCCTTCAGCGTGTTCTCTTTATCTGTAGAAATCTGATAACCTTTAATATAATTCCCCTTATCTTCAATCGTCCTATATGAAATGGTATCCTCCCCAATCAAGGTTCCTATCTTTCCTTTGTCCGGACTCTTCCAGGATGTTGATTCTTCTTCCATCGTTTCAAGATTCAGTTTACTATATGTTTTTTCATCTTTCTTACAATAATACAGCCAATTTCCCGCATAGGCTCCATTTAAAAGTACTGCTGTCTCCGCACCTTCAAAAGTATAACTATCCAGAAGTTCTCCTTCACATTCCCGTAGGATGGTTTCTCCACTTCCATTCTCCTTGATGCTGCAATAATTCATATCCCTGTCAAAAAAGTAGATAGTATCTTCATAAAAATATATTTGCGCATCATAATTACAACAATTTTCCGTTACACATTCCGGATAATCACCATCTCCTGTATGAATTCTAAATAATCCTCTATACCATTCATCATCGTTATTCATCCCCTGAAAATACAGGCAGCCATCATGAAAATACCAGTCGCAGACCACACCCCAGTTTAATACCTGCCCAATTGTCCCCACGAATTCTCCATCAAACGTATACTGTTTGATATTATAATCGTCACATCTTACATAGATGTACTGATCCGTGACCAGCAGATAATCTGTCTTGTCATCAATCCCTCCGGTCACTTCTCTCTTATTACTTCCATCCAGATTCATCTCTATCACACAAGTATTTCCAAAACTGTAATACAATTTCCCGTCATGTTCTACAAGTTTACTTTGCAAAAATGTTCCGCTTGAGGTATCCGGCTGAATGGTATTTTCATAGATTCTGAGTTCGACTTTCTCAAGTTCGATAGCTTCTGTATCTATTTCTGACTCTTTTTCACTTTGAACAGACTGACGCTTTGAACTCTTTGAATCAGAAGTGGGACTCTGTACGTTAATATCTGCCAGACCGGTTGTAATTATCACTCCCGCACATAGGATTGCCGCTAATGACAGAAGCACTTTCATTCCTTTCTCCATCACATTCCTCAATTCTCTTTCTTCAGATCATCCCAACTGAACTTCTCTCCACAACATGGAATCAGCATAAGCTTCGTTGTTCCTATTGTAATCGTATCATAGGCGTGCATTTCCATATTGGAAAGAACCACGTCATCATTCAGATAGAATAACTCTCTGGATTCTCCCGGCTGTGCAATGAAGAGACGTTTCCTTGGCTCATAAACAATAATCGCATGTTTACTTCTGGACACACTCATATCTGCGCTTAACACAACATCCATGCCGGAAGAACGTCCGATGAAGTTTCTGCCGGATTTTAATTTGAAACTTTCACCAAAATACTCTCCTTCCGTACAAACCAGCCATCCCACAACAGGCTCTGTTCCTATCACTCTTGAATAATATCCTACCGTGTGATTCTCCTCTGTCTTGACTTCGAAAATATTCGGATTAATCTTCGGGGCCACTGACGCCTGTGAGACATTTTGCGCCACAGGTGTTTCCTGATATGCTTCGGATGCCGGCACGGAAGATGCTGTCCCTGCATTCTGATAGACCGGTTCGGTTGCTGCCTGCGCCGCTGATGCTCCGTTCTTCATCTCTGTGTACACTGTACCTGCAGGATTCAGTGCCTCCGTGACCATATCCTGTGCTCCGCTTGCACTTTTTGCGCAATGTGGGCATTGGGAATACTTATCGGTATCATAAAAGTGTCCATTGTTACATTTCTGAAGATTCATTATTATTTCCTCCCTTTTCTGTTCTATTCATTTCTTTTGCTTCTATGTATTTAAAACACAGGACAGATGTGTTATCCAGGGCATGTGGTACATAATTCAATATTGTCTGCACAATGATTCCCGCCGTCTCTGTGAATTCCTCCTGGCAGGCCTCCACGATATTTACAATCTGTTCCTCTGTCAAAGCCTTATATAATCCGTCGCTACACAATATAATTACATCGCCATCCTCTAGCATAAGTGGCTGGAAATTGATATCCATCACTTTAATGCCGTTCATTCCAAGGTAACTGATAAGCGCATCTCCCTTCGCCAGTTCCCGTTCATATTCTTCATAAGTTATTGCACTCTCCCGTAAAGATTCATCCAACAGCAATTTATAATTATGTTCCCTGGTTAATGCGTAAATGCAATTCTCCCGGATTAAATAGATCTTGCTATCTCCCACCGACATAAAATGCATCTGATTTTCTTCAATCATTACCGACACCACAGTCGTTCCACTGTCCAGATAATTGCCCTCTTCATCCTTCAGCCGCGCAACCTTCCTATCCATCAGCGAAACCGCCTGCTCATAAAAGCGCCGTGGGTCTTTCAACGGTTTGGGCTCTTCCTGATAATATTCCAACAATGTCTCCATCGCACAGGCGCTCGCCAGCCCGCCTTTTGTCTTTCCTCCCATGCCATCGCACACTACACCGAGAACACCTTGCGGCGTACCAAGATAACGCATACTGTCTTCTTGATATTCCCGGGTTCCACGGATCGTCGCTGCTGATATCCGTATCGTCTCAGGTAAAGACTCCTGTGGATATAACTGCAGCGTCGTCTGCATCTCTTCTAACAATCGCACTCCCTCCAATCTATCGTCATCTCTACCGTTCCGGCACATATTCTATCTTTCTTATCAAGTTTACGTTTAGTTTGAATACGGACACCATTTACCATCGTCCCATTGGTGGTATCCAGATCCATAATAGAAACTGTTCCTTCTTCATATTCCAGCGCAAAATGCTGTCTGGACATCTGCTCATCATCAAAATACACATCACAGATATCCGAACGTCCTGCAATCAGACTGCTATTTAACGGAACCTCCATCTTGGCCGGATACCGCCCCTGCGTGTGCATGGTAAAGATTAATATCACTCCCTGCTGCTTTTTCTGTTCCATTGCCACATGGCGTTTCACATCTATATTAGATGCCATGATCATCTTATCATCGAGTACTACAACACCCTTATTCTTCTTTATCTTCTGATAAATCAGAAGAATCACTGCTAATAACAGCAATACCACTGCTGCCGCAATCAGATATCCATGGTTTCTTAAGAATATCACTGCTTTGGACTCTTTCATCCGTCCTTCAAGAGATATGTCCCCACCTTCTTCCACCAGATTCTTCTCCATGGATACATCCGTAATATTTACTGTAACTAAGGTATAATCTCCTGTATAGAATTCTTCCTCAAAAGTTAATATCTTGCAGTTGTTTTCTCCATCTTCTATCGATACCGGAGTATACACTGTTCCATCCGCTGTATCTTTCAACTGATAGTTCGTAACATTCTCTCCGCCGGATACCGATTCGCTGAACGTTACTTTTAACTTGTTACTCCCATCCTGTTCAATTCCTGTAATCTGAGGTACCTCTTCATCAGCCTGCCAGTTATAGAATCCCGTTTCAATCGTCTTCGTCAGGTTCCACTGATCAAACTGAACCGTCAGAGTCTCCATTGACTGACTGGCATTGTTACTGTCACTCTCCAACAATAAAACATCGCTGCTTTGCAATCGGCTCCGGATACTTTGCAGCCCTTCCAGCACACCTCCCTGACCGAAGATATGAAGGCTGCCGCCTGTATTCCTTGCAAATTCACCAAAACTATCAATAATCTGATTCTCTTCATAATCGACTGCCATAGCATAAACCGGAAGTCCCTGAGACTTTAGTTCCTTCAAAGCCTCATCCTTCGTAGACTTTCCTTTGGCAATATCCTCTCCATCGCTGATCACAATCGCCGCCTTGCGTTTATACTCCTGATTAGACAAGGCAGATGCCATATCTCCTGCCTGCGCCAATGCTTCAAACAATAATGTCTGATCATCTCTGTTATTCAGCCCGGCAATCTTAGCCGCCGCCTCTTCCTTAGATTCTTCTCCTGTCAACTGAACGGTTACATTTTCACCAAATGTAATCAAAACCATCTGATCCTTCTCTGACAATTCGCTATGAAATGTCTGCAGCGCGCTCTTAATATCTGTAAAATAAGAATCCCTGATCGATCCTGAAATATCCAACAATATGTAATAAGCAATCCCCTCGTCCAGATCTGAGAATTTCTGAATTCCCGCAAGAGACAACTGCGTCTCTCCCCGGTAGACCTCTATCTGCTCCGGGTCCAGTTCTCCATAATTCTCTGCCCCGTTTACATAGATACGTATCTGTGGCAGACATATATATGCCTGTTCCAGTGAAAGACTGTTATCTGCCGCATTGCTTGTCCAATCAGGAATCAGTGTACCAAGGAGACAGAATATAGACAGAAGCACTGTCATTATCTTTTTTAACTTTCGTCTTCCCATCGAATCTCCTCTCTGCAAAATGCAATAAACTCCAGTTCCGTCTCTCCAATCACAAATCGATCTCCGTTCTTCAGTTTCACCGGTTCCTTAAGGATCTCCCCCTGATAATAGGTCAGACATCCGCCCTCCGGGACGAGCGAGAATTCATTCCTCCGATGCTCGTATACCACACTGCAATGTGTATTCCTGGAGATCATCTCATCCTCTAAGATACAGACATCCATCATCAGTCCTCTGCCTATGCGGTTAAAACCATAGTGAAGCCTGTAATCTCTGCCTCGTTCTTCACCTTTCGTACATACCAGCCAACCCGTCACAAAATCATTGCCGGTGAATCTGGAATAGATGCCGACAGTCTTGGCATCCTCATTCCCAACCCGTTTTCCGGCATTCTGAAGCCATACCGTCTCCCTGTCCACCTGTCCTTCGAGTTCTCCGGTCATCTGGTAAGCAGAAACCGTTACCTGATTGCGGAAATCCGAATCTTTCGGCTGCTCTTTTTTACAGAAAGGACAGGTGTCATATTTTCCGCTATCGAAGAAATGTCCATGTTCACACTTAGTAATTGCCATCCCTACACTCTCTCCTTTACAAATTACTTATCACTTAAAAAGTAGATTTTTTTCGCTGATTTAAAACTACGGATTATCTTTCAACTGCATTTCTGCACTTCTTCCATAATACATATCATGAAAATACCGGATAAAATCTTCAAACTCTTCACATGACATTACCATACTACTACTTATTGCTAAACGCCCCTCAGCATCTACATAATAAAAATAAACATGGGCATTCATGACCTCTTCTTCAGATCCTCCATTTCTCATAACTGCATTTACTTCATCATATTCCACAACTGGTATAAGACCTGATTTGCTAAAAGTACCTAAAACCACACTCCCTCCAATTGGAATATTTTCCGAACCCCGAAGATCCACTATCGTATATTGAGCACATATTTCATCATCTATGACCTTTGCTGCACCAATAACTGCTTTTCCATCTTCTGTACAATATCCGTCTTGTCCCATATACTCGACAAATGTATCATCTTTGAAAAATTCATTCAATTGCATACTATTTTTATCAAATGCACAGATCAAGTTTCCTTCATTATCTATAAAGCCATATATATTTTTGCTTTTCCCTGAATCATAAATGTCAAACTTTACAGATGCCATACCATTCGTAAAGGACTCCGCATCATCAAATATCGGCGGTATCACGATCTCACCTAGTTCATTGATATATCCCCATTTAGCATAATAAGACGAACCTTCAGAAGATACCGAATATTCCACCTTGAATTCTACCGGTGCAAGACCATCAGAAAACTCTTTTGCCGCTCCATATTGTAATGGAATTACAACTTCGCCCTGTAAATTCACATAACCACACTTTCCGTTGCATTCAATAGGTATGAATCCATTATCCGAAATCTTTCCAATACTAAAATCTCTTGATTTAGAGGAACCAGAATCTATATCATTGAAATAGTTACAATGATTCCAAAAAGAATAACCATCATCGCTTTTATACAACAAAAACTCTGTCAATCCAAACAAATATTTTTGATTATCTATACTAATTGATTCATAGTCATCCTCCATAATCTCATTTCCATATTTATCCGTTATATGCCTCACACCATATTCATCTGTATCAATTGCTATCTGATATCTGTCACCAAAATAATCGGAAGATTCAAACAGTTCCTCTGATTCTTCATATGCAGCCAATGAATACTCATTTCCGACACTATCCACAAACCCATACTTTCCATCTTCATCTACAATCGGAACAAGTTCTTCCGGTTTTGGAAGTTCTGTTGTGCCAGTATACGCAGGAGATAACAAAGTAGAAAAATCAGGAACCGTCACCTCTGACATGTCAACTGCTTCTTCCAAAAGTTCCTGCTCATCACCTGCCCATTTCTCAACCTGCAATTTCCCCACTTCCTCTTTTGAAAGAAATAATGGGTTCTCTTCATTGTATTGGTCAAAACTCAAAAATTCATCTAACGATGCAGTCTCAAAATTTTCGTGATATCGATATGTACGAAAAATTCCTCTCCCACCAAAATTAAAAAGGCAAAACACAACTAACAAAATTAGAATAATACTGCCATTTTTTTTAATCTTTTTCGGTTTTTCCACCTCACCGTGCTGTTTTTCTTCTATTGGCTGACTCTTTTCTCTCTCCAGTTTCTCTAGTTCGCTTTTTCTTTTTTCTTCTTCCTGCTTCTCTATCTCTTCCCACTGTTTCTCTAGTTCATCCTGATGAGAAAACTGTGGGTTTTCGGAAGCTGGTTTCGATTTCTCTGGCTCTGGTCTTTTTTGCGGCTTCGGATACAATTCCTTATATACCTCTTCCACCGACTGATATCGCTTTTCTCCTCTGACTGCCATTCCTTTTTCAATGACATCTGAGACCTTTTCCGATATACCTATATTTAATTGCTTTAATGGTTTCAGTTCATCTTCATAAAGCCGTTCCACCGATTCAATGGGAAGATACCCGGACGCCATCTGGTACATCGTTGCACAGATGGCATAGATATCCGTCCATGGTCCTTGTCTTCCATGCGTGCGGTACTGTTCTTCCGGCGCATACCCGTGCTTTAGCATAATTGTCAGACTCTTCGTCTCGGTCCCAGTCGCCACTCTTGCTGCCCCAAAATCAATCAGTGTAATCTTCCCGTCCGGCCCGCAGATAATGTTCTCCGGACTGATATCCCGATGGATGATTCCTGCCTTATGTATCTCGGTCAGCGCCTGCAATACCGGCCTCATCATCTCAAGGATCTGCTTTTCTTCCATCGGTGCATGATCTCCGTTCTTCTCATAATGTTTGCGCAGATACTGCTTTAAATTCCTGCCTTCTACGTAATCCATGACAATATAAGCAGTTCCGTTATCCTGAAAGAAATCCCGCACGGATACAATCCCCGGCAGATGCTGGAAACGCGCCAGATTCTTCCCTTCCTCCGCAAAATTTCTCAGACCATTCCGATAGTATGCTATCTTTTCTCCCGGTAATATTGTAAGCATCTCACCATTTTCGTTTCTTGCATCACGTGTTGCCAGACCAGTGGGGAAATATTCTTTAATCGCCACCTTACATTCTCGGTTCAGATCCCACGCAAGATAGGTGATACCAAAACCACCTTCTCCAATCACCTTGCCCAGAAGATATTTTCCTACAAGAATCGTATAAGATGGGAGGGTACGCGCACTGCGATTTTTCTCATATTCTGTTCTGTCAAATCCACATTTCTTACAGATTTCTTCGGGATGCGAAAGTTCTTCCATACATCCCAAACATAATAATTCCGGATTTCTCATATTCTCATTCCTTTTCTTATAATTAGGATTCATTACCTGAAGATTTTACCAGATAGTTTAAAGGTGTTGCCTGTCCAATGACACAATCTATCTCTCCAGCCTGTAAAGCCTCTAATGCAAGTGCAGGAGTATCGAAGTACATAACATCACTAAAAGAATCTGTATCCGTAACTCTTTCAACCTTTAATCCAACTGCCATTCCTTGCTCCACCCACGGAAAAACCTCCTCTGTAAATACGAGCACAGAACCCATTCCTCTTGCACTGCCAAAGCATAACTTCAATACCATCCCCGAATCGTTTATTTCATATGCCTCAAAAGTCAAATCGTTTTTGCGAACTGCCACACATTTGGAAGCATCAAAATAAGAATTGGAATAAACAACATTTTCTGATTGTTCCTTGTCCGCTGATATCGCTGATATCGCAATATCACATTCTCCCGACTCTACATTGGATATTACATTGTCAAATGTGGTGTTTTGAATTACCAATTCGTCTCCTCTCCCGAGTGCTGCCGTAAGCCACAATGCAATTTCCAGGTCAACTCCATAATATTTTTCATCCTCTATATATTCAAACGGAACATAGTCTGCAATGGTCGCAACTACAAGTTGATGTTCTCTGTCGTCCAGTTCTTTTGATGCAATCGGTTCGCGTATTCCATCGGCAAAATAATCATTACATATTTGCTTCAGTGTTCCTTCATTCTGCATTATATCTATCACTTTATTTACAAAATCCATCTGACTTCTAAGTGCCGGATCACCTACAGCAATAACATATTTTTCCTCTGTCAGAGAAATATCGCTGACCATTACATTTTCGAAAACCTTCTCTTCCTGATCCGCAATATCTTTCGCCAATTGCTCATCTACTGATTTCTGAACACCTTCTTCCGAAACTGTCACCTCTGAAAACTGTTGCTTTTGCGTTTTTGGAATCGCGACTTTAATGCCAATTGCCAATAACACAATTACAATTACCAGAACAAACATATTTCTGAATATTTTTTTATTCTTTTCTTTCTCTATCTTTTCATCCGTTTTCTCCTCATCTATCGTCCTCTCCATAGTCAACGGTTCTACAGTTGATTCATCCGCAACGACATCTTCTGCAGCTGATACTTTTTCGACCACTGGCTTTGGATACAGTATTTCCTGCATCTCCTCTACTGACTGATATCTCTTTTCTCCCCATACTTCCATTCCTTTTTGAATAACATCAGAGAATTCTTCTGATACTTTCGGATTGACCCTTCTTAACGGTTGTAGATTATCCTCACGCATCCGTTCAATGGATTCCATAGGAAGTTGCCCGGATGCCATTTGATACATAGTAGCACAAATAGCATAGATATCTGTCCACGGTCCTTGTTTTCCATGTGTACGATATTGTTCTTCTGGTGCGTAGCCATGTTTCAACATAATCGTCAGACTCTTTGTCTCTGTTCCTGTTGCAGTCCTTGCCGCCCCAAAATCAATTAACGTTATCTTTCCATCTGGTCCGCAGATTATGTTTTCAGGGCTGATATCACGGTGGATGATTCCTACTTTATGTATCTCAGAAAGTGCCTGCAATACCGGCTGCATCATCTCAAGAATCTGCTTTTCTTCCATTGGTGTATGTTCACCGTTCTTGTCGTAATGCTCACGTAGATATTGCTTTAAATTCTTTCCCTCTACATAGTCCATAACTATATAAGCCGTTTCATTATCCTGAAAGAAATCACGAACCGATACAATGCCTGGAAGATGCTGGAAACGCGCCAGATTCCTTCCCTCTTCAGCAAAATTCTTGAGTCCATTCTGGTAATATGCTGCTTTCTCACCCGGCATAATGGTCAACGCTTCTCCATCGCCAAATCTGGTATCCCTGGTAGCAAGTCCACTTGGAAAATATTCCTTGACTGCAACCCTACATTCTCGATTCAAATCCCAGGCTATATATGTAATACCGAATCCTCCTTCGCCAAGAACCTTACCTAATAAATATTTGCCTGCAAGGATTGTATACGAAGGCAATGTATGAACATTCCGGTTCTCCTCATATTCAATTCGGTTGAAACCACATTTCCTACAAGTCTCATTAGGATGCGAAAGTTCTTCCATACATCCCAGACATAATAATTCCGGATTCCTCATATTTCTGCTCTCTTTCTCTACCCTCTTCTAAAACCATATTCCTATCGCTGAATAGTTATCCTGCTCTCCCTTTTTTCCCGATTTCTCCACTCTCTTTTGCATGCGATGCAGCCAGTCCTTTACATTCCTGGAACGCCATAGCGCTCCAATCATCTGTTCTTCCGCCACCGCTTCCCAGAATCCATCACTGCACATCAAGATTGCGGTTCCTTTTCGAATCAGAATAGGCTCATGAATCTCATACTTTAGTGTATCTGCCGATTCCCCCATACACCGAAGCAGTCGATTGCGGTCCGGATGATGGCGGATCTCGCTTTCCGCAATCTCTCCCGCAAGTGCCAGAATCTGCGGAACACTGTGATCCAGCGTGCGGAACTTTAATTCGCCACGTTCGAATACATAAATTCTGGAATCTCCGATATGTGCAAGCCAACCTTCTTCTCCCCTCGCCAGGAATATTGAAAGAGTGGTTCTCATAGACTGCCTGCTTCCCTGGTCCTTCTGCTTTACTTTTAAGAGTTCATGTCCTTCCGCGAAGATCTGTGAGAACTTTTCCTGCACATTCATGTCTTTTTCTGAGTCTTCTTCTAATTCCATAAGTTCTATTCCATGACGTATCACACTTTCAGAAGCCTCTTTTCCACTTCCATGTCCACCTAAACCGTCTGCCAGAAAGAATACTTGACATTTCTTCCCAATATAAGTTCCGACACTGTCTTCATTCTCAATCCGATTTCCAATTTCACTCAATGTACTATAAGTCAAGTTTCTCCCTCCTGTCTCATACATTTTCTACAGTCTTTCCGGATCCATCATAGTTTGCCTCTCTATCCGCCCATCCGAAGAATGTTTCTCTTATCTCCCAGATAGACTTCTGTTCCTTTTGTAAGTTCAATATTCATATGCTTTGGCAGCCTCTGTCCGTTTCTGTAATAAGTTCCGTTGGAGGAATAGTCACATAAAAGATATCCACCCGTTCTTGCGCAATAGGTAATACTGCAGTGTTTCCGACTGACTTTCTCACCTTCTATCACCAGATTGCACTGGGAAGCATCTCTTCCGACCACGAGTGCCTGCATGTCTTCCATTGGAAGTGTCTCACCTTTGTAGATTCCTTCCAGTATGGCAATGATGCCGCTCCTTCCTTCCGGTTCTTCCACCGTGTCCGGAACCGGCTGGTTTTCTGGCTTTCTCTTTTCTTTCTTTACCGCGTCTGCTCCGCCTTCCCGGGATAAAAGGATTCCCACTGCTCCGCTTAGCAGATGAATCAGAAGAAAAATCCAAAATCCAATTCCTGCGCCTTTCAGCAGTCCGCTATCTGGGATTCCGGTATATTTTCCCAGAAGTGCCATTTTTATAATAAGCAGTAACACTGCACTGGCAATCCGACATACTCCCGACGTAAGACATGCCGCCTCATTTTCCCATAAGGTAATGATTAATGTTCCGAACAGTGACATAAGAATGACAGCCACCAGCAGAATACAATATATCATTCCTACACTTTTCCTCAGTTGAAGAAGCATCGGCATATTATAAGATGCACCTTGCGCCTGACAAATTGGTAACCACAAACTGGCAAGTCCAACAATGCCTGCGATTGACAGGCCATATCTCCATACATTTTTCTGATTCATAGATTCCTCCTGTAATTTTTGTACGCCATTTGGCGTCATTCCTTCTATCTATTATCGATAAGCATCCAGACTGCCCGCCGGGTCTTCCCGGAACAGGTGATATTCTCTCATATCCCGATAAATGTAACAAGTTGCCATGGAAGCCACCACCGACAGTTCTCCTTCTTCCGCAGTATAGATATCCGCAGTTCTTGCATCCCAGTCCTGATTGTCCCAGTCCTGATTGTACCAGTAAAGTCTTACATCATTACTCAAAAGCCCATATTCTTTCAGCAGGTCAGCGTAGATGGCATCCAGTTTCTGGATGTTTTCCCTGACTTCTTCACGCTCTTCCGTTCTTCCCGACGCATAATAATCTCCCGCCTGTTTCCATGCGCTTCCATCTCCCGTCCAGGCTGCCGTTCCCATGGTAATCTCATCGGCTTCCGGCTCATGATCTGTTTCACTGACAGACTCGTAACCACTTACAAGCCACTGTCTGCAAGTTCCCTTTACATACTGAAATGTTCCATCCTTATATCGATACAGGGACACAGTTGTAGTCCCACCCTCCATATAAAGATAATTATCAATTCCGATATATTCCGTTCCATCATTTGAATAAGTAAACACTCCGGTATGAACTCTGTCAGACATTACACGATATTTACCACAAGGAATAAGTTCAATGCTATCAGTTAGTTTCACTTTATTGCTATATTCATACATTTCAAGAAAGATTCCCGTGCCACCGCCCCGATCATCCGTTTCCATCAGTTCGTCCCGATCCATTTGCTCACAGGCAGATCTGACAAGTAACATTTCATTGCGCTTATCTCCGTCATAATCATCTATCTTTACCGCCAATATTCCTTGCAGTTCCTCTGGTTCCAGCCATACCATATCCATATACCCCGGCATCTTTACAATCTCCTGAGTCGGCATGACACCATATTCTGGGATCAACTTCTCTTCCAGATATTTCATAAACTGATTCGTATAGTCTTTTTTTCCCCACCACTTTGGGTCAATAAGTAACTTTGAATCCACAATTGGCTCTAATTCAAATTCCCACGTAGTCATTCCAACGAAATCATATGCAATCGCAAGACTATTTGTCGGATATCCCTGTCTGGGATTCATATTCTTCACTGTCAGCGGCTCATATCCTTCCGCTTCCACAGTTACCGTATAATTCCCCTCCGGAAGGAAGAAATTAATCAACTTATCATCTCTCTCACTTTCACTCGCCTTGCTGGCTTTTTGTAATAACTCTTTGTGGTCATACAACACTTCTCCATCTTCGTTCCTGATGGTAATGACTGCATCCTCAATCATAACTTTTTTTGCATATTTTTTCAGTTCTTCTGCTCGCTGTTCCCTGGTTCCCGTTAATTTCAGCTCGACACCATCGCCTGCAATCTTCGCAATAATTATCATAGGAATCCCATGATTTACGGTACGTTCTTGCAATTCCTCCTGATGCTCTTCCACATATCTGCTGGCCTGATTTATTGAAGCTTCCAGATTCAGGATTGGTTTTGTAACATTGGTATCAACATCCAGAATTGTTTCAGGATTGACATCATCATACATTTCCTGTAAAAGTAGCTGCCTCACTTCCGAAGCAGTCAATCTCTCATCTAAAGACCATATACAGGCGGCCGTGCCCGTAACATAAGGCGCTGCCATAGAAGTTCCGTCCTTACTCTTTAAGGAATCATTACAAGTACTATATATATCAAATCCCGGTGCCAGGATATCTACACGCTGGCTCATATTAGAAAATCTTGTAAGAAGCCGGTCTTTACCATACGCTCCGACACAGATAATTCGTTCTTTTACCTTTCTGTCATCCAGATAGGTTAGAGGATAACTATACTCTGCGCCAATCACCGCACTTTCGCCACCTTTCCAGACAAGTTCATATTGAGCCGACCCTTCCGGTGCCTCTATTGCCTTATAAAGTTTGCCTGTTCCGGATCCTTGCGAATGATTGGATGCATTTCCAGCAGTATTAAAGATCAAGAATTCATAGCCTTTATCAATAAATCTTCCAAGATAGTCCTCCCACACTTCTCCACGATCATTAAGAAACTCTTCTACATGGCTCCTTCGTTCGGTAGAATCATGTTCTTTGTATGCGCTATAGCATGCTGCATCCTTTAATCCAACACTCATATTAATCACTTTTGTATCATTCAACAGCATCCGGGCAACATCATTCATCTGCTGAATCGTAGAGATAGCAGCCCCATCTTCATACACTATGGCATACGCATAAATCTCACCCTGACCGGTTGGATTCGGATATACCCCTGCAATTCCTTTCTTATTATTACAGACTGCCGCCGCAATCCCTGTAACATGTGTCCCGTGCTGCGCGTCCTTATGCGAAGGCTGTGATGACGACAAATCCATAAGTCTGTCTGTCAATATTAATTTTTTCGCTTTATCCAAAAGTGTTTCTTCTTTTTTAAGACTTCCCTGTCTCAAAATTGTATAATCCAGATCTTCATGTACCTGAAATCCCATATCCATGATGCCAATATTGATTGGACTTTTCATCTCATCAATATATTTCCAGACCTGATTCGCATGAATATCCATATATCCCCAGTTATATTTATCTTTCTCCCATTTACCAGATTCTTTGCTTGGCATATCCTGACTCTGCTCCTGATATTCTGTGAAATAATTTACAGAAGCATATTCTACTTCCGGGAGCGTTGCAATCTCATCTGCATATGTTTTTAATTCTTCCAGTTCATATGATTTCTGAAGTGTCCATTGACAAGTGTCTGTGACACTGATAAAACCTGTAAGTTCTGCTTCATTCTCTCTTGCAATCTGGCGGGCCTTCTCCTCATCAATAGAATCTGCAAGCTGTACAATCAACTCATTATCTGCATAGGAAAAGAAACCATTCTCCCGAATATGATCAGCATCTGTTCTTGAAACATAGGTCACCTCGCCGTTCCGTTCATATCGATATGCCTGCATAGCCTCTTCCTGAGATTGCGAAGTAAATAAACCGGATACTAACATATATCCGGCACATCCAACCGCCAAAACACTAAATACTATTTTTATAAATCGATTGCCCATCTCATTCCCTCGCACATTCCATCTATTACTCACAATCCCCTAATCACACATATTATCGGCTACTCCTGCCAAATCTACAGATGCAGCACATAATCCCGTACCTCTTTGGAATATCTTTTGCTGACCGGTATCTTTTTCTTATTCATCAGGACAATCCCTGTCGCTGTCACCGAAGAAATGTAATCTGGGTTTACGATATAACTCTGATGACAGCGGATAAAAGAAGTATTCACTAAACTCTCCTGAAGCTGATTCATCTTCAGATAAAACGTAATCTCCTCATCCATCATCACAGCACTGATTTTCCGTTCATTACTCTCAAAGAAAAGGACTCTTTGAAGTTGTATCTTCTGGCTGCATCCACGAATATTGACGTTGAGGAAACCTTTGATTGAATATAGTTTTTCCTCCACATATCTCTGCATCGTCTTCTCAAATTTTTTAGGAGCTACCGGTTTGATCAGATAATCAAAAGCATGATACTGATACCCTTCTGCCGCCCATTCTGCCGCCTCTGTCAGAAAGATCACATCTGTCTTGAGATTCTGTTTTCGCAGGAATTCTACTACTCGCATTCCGTCCACTCCCGGAAGAATCACATCAATAAAAAGCAGATCTGCCCGAAATCTCTGATTCAAAATATCATCCATGATCTGCATTCCGGTCTCATAGAAAATAAACTGCATCTCTGTCTCATCAAACAAGATCTTTGTCAATCTATCTGCTGTCTCACAACAATTTTCATATTTCTGGTCACATATTGCAATACTGAGCATTTTTTCACCTCATATACTTTTCTTAAGTAAAGTATAAAAGGTCTTTCCGAACACGGAAACCTGTGACGGTTTTTGTGACATTTTCTGTGCATTTTTTGTCACACTTTAGCGATATATTACTATACCTTATCAGGCAAGACCAGCCAACTATAGGCATGTATTGCAGGATGCTCACATGAGTATAACTTTATTATACTTAAGTATTTATTTGATATTTTTCAATGTCATAATTCTTTATTTATTTGTAAAAATTGGAAATTCCATTCTTCCACAGAATATCTAAACTCATGATATAATAATATAATGTTATTATTATCATTATATTGGAGGCACCTTATGTCCAAATTCAGCAGTTATCTAAAGTATCTTATAGACCGGAACAATCAATCCATTTCCCAGATTTCCCGTATATCCGGTGTAGAGCGCACATCCATTCACAAGGCTCTCACTGACGAGCGGATTCTGGCATATAAATCTGTCGAAAAACTAGCACTTTCTTTCTGCCTCTCTCCGGATGAAAAAGCAAAACTTTTCAGATACCATTCCATGCTTCTTCAGGGAGAGGACATCTTTGAATCCAGGCAGATTATCGCAGATATCTTTCAGGCACTCTCAGATATTCCAGTATCTGCACTGACTCAGAAGAAAGAGACACTATGGTCAAAATCACTGTCGGAACCTTCCAACGGACAGATGTTTCACGGTGAACTTGCAGTAACCGATATTATAAAGTACGTATTGGATCAAGAAGCAAGGCATCATGAGAATCCCTATATCTATGTGAATTTTTCTCTAGAAGACAATTTTTTTTAAAAATACTTATTCCTTTTATACCAACATGCAGAAAAATCCATTGATATCTATCACATAGTTCCATTTCCCTATCGCAAAAATATGGAAACCTCTGCAAGATATGGGCTCAAACTTCTTGAGTGGATTCTGCCCTTATGCCTGGTCGCGGACAATCATTACCATCCTTATTTTTATTACGACCACTCCACAGTGTCTTACTACAGCGACCCTCTGCCTTATTTCATCCTCGTAGAAGATTTCTTATTATGTCTTTCTCAGGATCTCAAGTCGGCTGTTTTATACAAAAGTTCTGAATTAATTCAATACTATCGGCAGTCCATTTCCGAAACAATTAACCAGTGCGAATCCCTTCTTACCTGTAGTATGGATCCATTTGATATTCTGAAACAATACATGGATTATTCCACGCTGGATGGCTATTACACGATCATGGCGCAGCCATGCTTTGGGAAATTCTATTCTCGAGAATTCATAGCATCTAAAGTTCCAAAGGAACTTCCTTACTATCAGGAACTGGTAGACGCAGCAGACAGACGATTTTCCATCATTCGAAATCTGACCAGCAATTACTATACAGTATTTACTTATTCGGGACTTCGAGATTTTTGTGAAACTGGAGTTTTTTGTGATATGCCAAGAGAATATGTACAACCATGCACAACAAAAGAAAAACTTTCTCTAATGCAGGCACTAAAGGACGGAATTGCAGATGGAAGCATTACCGGATTGATTGTGAATCCTTCCAAATTTCAGATTCCGGAATATCTGACATTTACCATTAGTCCGGATAAAGGAATCCACATTTTCACTACACTGATGTTTGAAGAAAAAGCATATCATTCCAATATGCATATTCTTGAGCCCATAATCAGCAAAGCTTTTTTTGATTTTATTCTTAGTCTGCCTGCCAGTGAATATGTGTATTCAAAAGAAGATACTCTAAAAATTCTGGACGAATTAATAGAACACTGTTCGTAATAATATCACAAATAAATATTATAACTAGAAATAGCAAAAGCGGATATCAATTTTTTATTGATACCCGCCTTTACTTTTATTAGTATAAGCACTTATCACAGTAGATTCATCGCCTGATTCACCGACTTCACACCAATCACTTCTATTCCTTCCACTTTTCCGATGCTCTTCACCGACACCTCCGGCACCACACAGGTCTTGAATCCCAGTTTCTTCGCCTCAGCCACTCGCTGCTCCGGCATGGTTACTGCCCGGACTTCTCCACTAAGTCCCACTTCTCCAAACACAATCGTATCCTCCGATACCGGCTTATTCTTATAACTGGATGCAATCGCTATCACAATCCCCAGGTCTGCCGCCGGTTCATTCATCTTAATACCACCTGCAATATTCACATAAGCATCATAATTAGACAATGGAAGCCCCACTCGCTTCTCCAATACCGCCATCAGAAGGTTTACCCGATTGTAGTCCAACCCTGCTGCCGTTCTTCTCGGCATCCCAAAGTTCGTCCTGCACACTAACGCCTGAATCTCCATCAGCATCGGACGTGTCCCTTCCATCGCACAAGCCACCACTGATCCCGATGCATTCTCTGGCTTACCACTTAACATGAATTCCGAAGGATTCTCCACCTCTACAAGCCCGCTTTTCTGCATCTCGAATACACCAATCTCATTGGTAGAACCAAAACGATTCTTCACACCACGCAGAATTCGGTAAGATGCATGTCGATCTCCCTCAAAATACAGAACTGTATCCACCATATGCTCCAATACCCTCGGTCCCGCAACAGTTCCTTCTTTTGTCACATGTCCCACGATAAACGTAGAGATATTCAGCCCCTTTGCAAGCTGCATCAGTATATTCGTAGACTCTCTGACCTGAGACACACTCCCCGGCGCTGAGCCTACCTCTTCATTGTACATCGTCTGAATAGAATCAATTACGACCATATCCGGCTTCTGCTGCTCAATCACACTACGTATCATATCCAGATTCGTCTCACACAGAAGATACAAAGACTCCGTAAATTCTCCCATACGGTTGGCACGTAACTTAATCTGTTTCAAAGACTCTTCCCCAGAGATATACAGAATCTTCTTGTTCATAGCCGCCAGTTTCTGGCATACCTGAAGCAAAAGAGTAGATTTGCCAATACCCGGATCTCCGCCCACAAGCACTAAAGAACCTGGCACGATGCCTCCTCCAAGCACCCGGTCCAGTTCCTGGATTCCCGTCTGCATCCTCTCATCTTCATCCGTCGATATGCTTGTCAATGTGACAATCTGCGTTTCTTTTCTCTCTTTAATCGCTCCTGGTTTTACAGTTGTTACTTTTTCCTCTACAAATGTATTCCACTCTTTACACATCGGGCACTGCCCCAGCCATTTGCTTTCCTCATGCCCACAGTTCTGACAGAAATATATGCTTTTTTTTGCTTTTGCCATCTTAACTCTCCATTCACAAAAAGGGCTGCACCAGGCAGCCCCTTCCTTACAAACGTATATTTACTTCTTAACAACCTTCACTTCCACACATTTATCCGGCTCCAGTTCAGCACTTACACTCAGTTTCCCACTTAAGTTCGTCTTCATATCTCCCACATTGACATCATCCATATATACTACATACTCACTGTCAGCCTCTAACTCCAGCGTAAACTGTGCATCTTTCACACCAGATACCTTAAATGATACGAGATCTGCGCTTGCTTTAAAATTCCAAACCGCGGTTCCCGGCACAGATTCATATACGAACATACCGTTTCTCTCCAACTTGGTAATCTCTGCAAAAGTCTTTACCTTATATAAATCTCCTTGGAATTCGAACCCATCCAGTTTCGTCTTGCTGTCCAAAGTATAGTCCCCAAAACTAAGCGTTCCATCCGCTTCAGTTTTCAATAGTTCTTTCACTGCTGCCATTTGTCTTCTCCTCCTAAGGCTCTTCTTTTGTATCACCTATTATATCTCAAAAATATATTAATTTGTAGTCTTTATCTCAAATTTTATTTCTTTTTTAGACATTCCAATTACCACTTCCGAGTCACGTCTGATCTCTCCGCTAAGGAGTGCTTCTGCCAGTTTATCTTCTAGTTGATTCTGAACCGCACGTCTAAGCGGACGCGCCCCATATTTCCGATCCGTGCCAGTTTCCACGATGTGCTTCTTCACCGAATCCCGAATCGTAAGCTGGATTCCCAATTGGTCTTTTGCCCTCTTTACCAATTCCTTGCACATCAAGCCTACAATCTTCTTCATCTGGTCTCCGGTCAGCGGATGGAATACCAGAATCTCATCAATCCTGTTCAGGAACTCCGGACGGAAGATTAACTTAATCTCATTCATAACATTACTCTTCATCCGCTTATAATCGCCAGCCGCGTCCTCTTTGACGTTAAATCCCAATTTCTTAGGATCGATAATCGCCTGCGCTCCTGCATTGGAAGTCATAATAATCACCGTATTACGGAAATCTACTTTTCTTCCCTGAGAATCTGTAATGTGACCGTCATCTAATACCTGCAGCAAGATATTGAACACATCCGGATGTGCCTTCTCAATCTCATCAAACAAAACCACAGAGTATGGATGGCGTCTCACCTGCTCGCTTAACTGTCCGCCATCATCATGCCCCACATATCCCGGAGGAGAACCTATCATCTTGGCAACACTATGCTTCTCCATATACTCAGACATATCTACCCGGATCATGGATTCCTCATTACCGAACAAGGCTTCCGCCAGCGCCTTGGACAGTTCTGTCTTACCAACACCTGTAGGTCCAAGGAATAAGAAGGAGCCAATCGGACGTTTCGGGTCTTTTAGTCCTACTCTTCCTCGCTTGATCGCTTTCGACACTGCCGTCACCGCTTCTTCCTGTCCAATGACACGTTTATGCAAAGTCTGCTCTAACTTATTCAGCATTGCACTCTCTGACTCAGCCAGTTTCTGAACCGGAATCTTTGTCCACTGCGATACTACATCTGCGATATCGGCTTCCGTTACAACGACCTTTCTATCTGCATTCTTCCTGTCAAAGCGCTTCCTGACCTGCAAAAGTCTCTTTTCTGCCGCTTCCTGCTCTCCTCGAACCAGCGATGCCTCCCGGATATCCCCCCTGCGAATTGCATCCTCCAGTTCTTTCGATAGTTCTATAATCGATTCCTCCAGCGCAAACACGCTCTCAGGAACTTTAAACCCTCTCAGACTTACTTTTGAACAAGTCTCATCCAGCACATCAATCGCTTTATCCGGCAGGAATCGGTCATTAATATATCTATTCGATAATTTGACTGCGGATTCTAACGCTTCTTCTTCAATCTCTACATGATGATGTTCTTCATATTTTCCCCGAAGCCCTTTTAGGATGGCAAGACAATGCTCTTCGGTTGGCTCTTCTACTGTAATCGGCTGGAATCTTCGCTCCAGTGCTGCATCCTTTTCTATATACTTGCGGTATTCAACAATCGTTGTTGCCCCAATCAACTGAATCTCGCCCCTGGCAAGGGATGGCTTCAATATATTCGATGCATCAATCGCACCTTCCGCACCTCCTGCGCCTATAATGGTATGCACTTCATCCAAAAAGAGAATCACATTGCCCGCCGTCTTTACTTCCTGAATCAGACGCTTCATTCTCTCTTCGAATTCTCCTCGATATTTAGAGCCGGCGATCATTCCAGCCAGATCCATCGTGAGAATCCTCTTATCTTTCATGCTCTCCGGAACAACTCCCGCCGCGATCTGAGAAGCCAGCCCCTCAATCACTGCCGTCTTTCCAACACCTGGTTCTCCTACCAGACACGGATTATTCTTCGTTCTTCTGCTTAAAACCTGCATGAGACGACCAATCTCCGCATCCCTTCCAATTACGGGGTCCAGTTTCCCTTCTTCTGCCTGGGCAGTCAGATCCGTTCCATATTGCTCCAGTACGCCTTCTCGCTTCTTACTGCCATCCTGCATCATCTCTTCCTGATATTCCTTCGGATCTGCACCCAGCACCGTGAATATCTCCTGATATAACTTCTGCACGTTGATATTCAACGTAAGCAATATCCTTGTTGCCACACAGTCCGCATCATGCAGAAGCGCAAGCAGCATATGCTCAGTCCCTATCTTATCTGAATGGAAATGCGCCGCCTCTTCCTTGCTTTCTTCCAAAATGTATTCCAGCCTCGGACTAATCTCCGGATGATGGGCAAGCGTCACGCCTCCCACCGGAGACACCAGTTCATCCACCACTTTCAGAATCTTCTCCTCATCTACACCACTGGTCCCCAGAATCTGTCCCGCCACTCCGGTATAAACTTTTCTAAGACCAAGGAGAAGATGTTCCGTTCCCACGTATGGGTGATGCAGTTCTCTCGCTATATCTTTTGCAATCCGCAAGACTTCATTCGCCTGTTCTGTATACTTCATTTACATTCTACCCTTTCCATACTCGTCATATATCTCATCCACTAAAGCATGCACTTCTTCTTTGGAAATATTCTTGCAGCTGCCCTTTGCCAGCAATATGCGAAGCCTCTCCTTCATCTCCATAAGTGCTCTGGCTTTGTCTACATCAATCGCAATAACTGCGCCTTTTCTTCTGTCAAGCCTGATAAATCCTTCCTGCTTCAATATCGTATACGCCTTATTCACCGTATGCATATTGATGCCTACCCTCTCAGCAAGCTGCCTTACCGATGGCAGAGGATCTCCTTCCCGAATCACATCCATGGCAATCCCCATAATAATCTGATTCTGTAATTGTACATAGATTGCTTCATCACTGTTAAAATCAATCTCAATCAACATCGTATCACCTTTTTCTATTGCTTCTTTTGTTATACAGATAATATAACATAAATAAAGAGAGCTTACAACCTAAATTGTAAGCCCTCTTCGCAACTTTGAAGGAATTAAGTTTGGAATTTTCTTAATTAAGCAAGAGTCTTGATATCTACATACTCATAGCAGTCAAAACTATCTGCAACGTTCTTGCATGTAAGTTTTCCATCATATGTATTGATAGCAGAGTAGATAACTTCATTGTCTTTGCAAGCCTGCTCTAAGCCTTTGTTTGCAATCTGCAGACCATAGCTTAATGTAGCGTTTGTCAGAGCGATTGTAGATGTTCTCGGAACTGCTCCTGGCATGTTACCTACACAGTAGTGAACAACACCGTCTTCGATGAAGATCGGATCATCATGGTATGTAACCTTTGTTGTTTCACCACATCCGCCCTGGTCAACAGCAACGTCTACGAATACAGCGCCTGGTTTCATCTCTTTGAGATATTTCTTCTTGAAGATCTTCGGTGCAGATTTTCCTGGAATCAGTACACTACCGATAACAAGGTCTGCTTCTTTTACTGCTTTTTCGATATTAGCATCTGTAGAAACTAATGTCTGGATGCGTGCTCCGAAGATATCATCAAGATATGCAAGTCTTGGAAGGCTGATATCCATAATTGTTACGTTAGCGCCCATACCTACAGCAATCTTACAAGCGTTAGTTCCTACGTTACCACCACCAAGGATTACGATGTTAGCCTTTGGAGTTCCAGGAACACCTGCAAGAAGAACACCTTCTCCACCGAATGTCTTTTCAAGATACTTAGCACCTTCCTGGATACTCAGACGTCCAGCGATCTGGCTCATTGGAGCAAGAAGTGGCAGTCCGCCGTTTCTTGGATCGAACAATGTCTCGTAAGCAACACCCTTAACCTTAGCGCCCAACAGAGCATCTGTCTGCGGCTTATCAGCAGCAAGGTGAAGATATGTATAAAGGATCAGTCCTTCATGGAATAATGGATACTCTTCCGGCAATGGCTCTTTAACCTTAACCATCATCTCTACGCTATCCCATACTTCTTTTGCTGTATCGATCATCTTAGCGCCTGCTGCTTCATATTCATCATCCAAGAATCCAGAACCAACTCCAGCACCTTTCTCGATTAAAACTTCGTGACCTGCATTTACATAACTCTTAACGTTATCAGGTGTCATACCTACACGGAACTCATTGTTCTTAATCTCTTTTACGCATCCTACTTTCATTTGAATCTACCTCCTGTGTTTTTGAATAATAATATATACCGTTCGTCGCTCTTGCCGACTTTGACATTTTTTGAACAATATTTTTCACGTTATCATTTTTGTGAAGAATATTATTCATTTGTCTCTAAAATCATATTACCACACAGCAGTATAATGTGCAATAAAAGTTATTTTTTTCACAAAACTTTTTATTGTGTGTAATATTTTAAAATTGTATTTACAATTGCACTTGCATTCTTCAGCATTTCATGGTTAAATCTATATAGAAGAGTCAATCAATTGCCGGAGGTACTTATCATGAATGAACTAAGAGAAATTATCCATAATGCCGACTTGACGAAAACCCAGAAAATGATTGCCAAATACATATTAGATAATTCCGCTGATGCTTGTTTTATGACATCTACCGAGATTGCCTTGAAACTTGGCGTAAGTGAGTCCTCTGTGATCCGTTTCAGCCGTTCACTGGGATTCAGCGGCTTTATGGATTTCCAAAAAGCATTAAGGAAAGAATATCAGGACAGAGTGCTCAGCATATCCAGCACGATCACCGTCCCTGCCCAAAGAGTAGCGAAAAGAGCAAAACTTGATAACAACTCTGATTATATCAATCGCCACTTTAAAAACGCTGCCAAGAACCTGGAGGCAGTATTCGTTCACAATACATCTGCTGCTTTCGAGGAAGCCGCAGATGTCATGATTGCCAGCAAACGCAAATACATCGCCGCATCCCGCGGCAACTCCTGTCTTGCTGATTATTTTCTGTTATATTTAAAACATATGCTCCCACATGTGGAGACAACACACTCGGCTTCTATCAGCCCAATTGATCATATGTGCAACATCTCCAAAGAAGACTGCCTGATTATCTTCAGTTTCCCAAGATATTCTTCTCTGGATCGGGTGACAGCAAAAATGGCGCAGGAAGCGGGGGCTAAGATTATCGTTATCACTGATAAGCCGAGCGCGCTTCTGGCACAGTATGCAACCGTGCTGATTACCGTTCCGGTGGATAGCAATGCGTTCTTTAACTCGATGGTTGGCCCGCAGTTCGTGGCCGAGGCATTGCTGGATACGATCAGCCATAAGGTGAAGGGAATTGAAAAGCGGTTGAAAAAAATCGACAAGTACCTGGGGGAATTAGGGAATTATTAGGGGAACTTTGTTCTGGAAGAGTATATGTGGAGTGTACGGCAGAGAGGGGCAGCATGGGCGTTCAGATCCGACTCCAGTCGCCTACAATCCGTAAGTTCAAAAGAGGTCTGAAATTAGGCATCGACTATAGCGGACGCAAAATCTTGATGATTTTCCGTCCGCGATAGTCTGAACTTCTGTACTGGTAGTACAGAAGTCCTCCTAATTTCAGACCTCTTTTTCACTAACGGCTTGTACGGCTCTTCTACGGATACGAACGCCCATACTGCCCCTCTTTGCCTGACATTCGTATGTGTAACTCTTCATGAACGGGAAGGATTCCTGGCGGAAGTGCAATGGGGAACGGTATTGGCAGGAAATGACGGTTGAAATAAGATAAGGTAAGTAAATTAAGACAAGCAAACTAAGATAAGCAAACATGTTGATAGTTAGAACCGCTTGGAACTAGTTGGAATTAGTGGAAACCGGATTGCTGATGGATGTGTATGAAGTATTGCCGCCAGCGGCAATAATCTTGGCAGTGTTAGACCAGATTATTGATGATTACATACTATGACTCAGGGTTTTGGGCATTAGGGTATGTAATATTGGCGAAACCAGTGAAGTGCAAAACAACTATACGACATATATTAGATGTGATTACATCCCCCACACTCTCCTACACTTTTTGCACTCTTAACATACTCTAAACATACTCCCCATCAATAACGCTCCCCCCACATCCTTCGCCGGAATCTCCCACTGGAGAAAGCCTTGAGTCCACGGAAATGTCAGGTGCAAGGGCAGGGAAGTTGTGGGCTGTGACCGTATTATTTCGCCTTAGGCCCCGTTGTAGAAAAAGATACCGTCAGTTCGTGCGAAACCAGGACCACAAGTCCTGGTTTCGAGGGCATCTGAGTCGTAAGGCCATCAAGGGCTTACGGCGAATATACCCGGTTAGAACTGACGATATCTTTTTCTGTTACGAGGTCTTGGCGAAATGATCCGGCCACAGCCCACAACTTCCCTGCCCTTGCACCGTACACTTTCCAAGAATCTATTTTCTCCATTAAATTCCCATCTTATGCCTCATCTATCGCTTTCCCGATATCATGCCGCATAAACTTATTATCGAACTGCACCCACTCTGTAGCAGCGTATGCATGAGCCCTTGCTTCTTTCAAGTCCTTGCCCTTAGCCGTAATACCCAGCACACGTCCGCCATTGGTCACAATCTGATCTCCATCGAATTTTGTTCCTGCATGGAAGCAATAATATCCTTCCTGCTTCTTGAACTCATCCAATCCACGAATCGGAAGCCCCTTATCATACTTCACCGGGTATCCTTCGCTTGCAAGCACAACACACACTGCCGCATTATCCTCGAACTGCAGATCTACCTGGTCAAGTGTTCCATCGATACATGCCTCTAATACTTCGATAATATCATTCTTCATTCTCGGAAGAACTACCTGCGCTTCCGGATCTCCGAATCTTGCATTATACTCCAGAACCTTTGGTCCGTCTTCTGTCAGCATCAGTCCAAAGAAAATAACGCCCTTGAACGGTCTTCCTTCTGCTTTCATAGCATCTACCGTAGCCTGGAAGATATGGTTCTTACAGAATTCTTCCACTTCTTTAGTATAGAACGGGCTTGGAGAGAATGTTCCCATTCCTCCGGTATTCAGACCCGTATCGCCATCTCCTGCACGTTTGTGATCCTGTGCAGAAGTCATAGTTTTAATCGTATTGCCATCCACGAATGAAAGGACGGAGACTTCACGTCCGGTCATGAATTCTTCGATGACCATTTCATTACCGGCAGAACCGAATTTCTTATCCAGCATAATCGTCTGCACGCCTTCTTTAGCCTCTTCCAGATTATTGCAGATCAACACACCTTTTCCAAGTGCAAGGCCATCTGCCTTTAAGACGATTGGGAATTTTGCTGTCTCAAGGTATGCGAGCGCCTTGTCTGGATCTGTGAAATTCTCGTACGCTGCCGTTGGGATATTGTATTTCTTCATCAGGTCTTTGGAAAATGCTTTGGAACCTTCCAGGATCGCTGCATTCTTTCTTGGTCCGAATGCACGAATTCCTGCCGCCTCCAGTTCATCAACCAGACCGCCTACCAGCGGATCATCCATACCTACGATTACCAGATCAATCTCCTTTTCTTTTGCAAACGCAACGATCTTCTCGAATTCCATTGCGCCAATCGGTGCACACTCTGCATATTCTGCGATTCCGGCATTTCCCGGAGTACAATATATCTTGTCCACCTTATCACTCTTTGCTACACAATATGCAATTGCATGTTCTCTTCCGCCGCTTCCTACTATCAGTACTTTCATTCTGAGCCTCCTATGATCGTAACTCTGCCATCTTCTACCTTCACTTTATCATTTGCAATCAAGTCGATTGCTTTCGGGAGTATCTTCCACTCTGCCTGCTCCATTACACGCAGCTGGAGTTCCTTCGGCGTATCTCCTTGCTCTACTTCAACCGCCTTTTGTAAAATAATCGGACCGGTATCTGTTCCCTCATCCACAAAATGCACCGTTGCACCCACGACTTTTACTCCACGCTCCAGCGCCGCCTCATGGACTTTTAACCCATAATAGCCTGTGCCGCAAAAGGATGGAATCAAGGATGGATGAATATTAATAATACGATTCTGATACTTCGCAGTCATCTCCGGCGGAATCACAACCAGGAATCCGGCCAGCACGATCAGATCAGGCTGTAATTCATTCACAGTTTCTAAGAACTTCTCATTGAATTCTGCTCTGGATGCATAGTCTTTGGGCGATATACAGATTCCAGGGATTCCATGCTTACTTGCTCTCTCAAGTGCATATGCGTTCTTATTGTTACTGATCACCCCGGTAATCTTCGCATTTGTGATAATGCCAGACTCCACTGCATCGATAATCGCCTGCAGATTCGTTCCGCCTCCTGATACGAGCACAACTACATTTAGCATAATGTAACTCCCTTTTCTCCTGCTTCAATATGACCTACAACATAAGGCTCTTCGCCTGCTGCCCTGATTGCTTCCATTGCTTTATCTGCATCCTCAGGATCTAGGGCAATGACCATGCCAAGTCCCATATTGAATGTGTTATACATCATCTCTTCTGCAATATCACCCTTCTTTGCCAGAAGTTTGAAGATTGCAGGAACTTCATAACTATCTTTCTTAACAACTGCTCTGACGCCATCCGGCAGCATTCTCGGAATATTCTCGTAGAAGCCTCCTCCTGTAATATGGCTGCAGCCTTTTACTCTTACTCCGCTATTCTTGATGCTCTTTAATGCTTTTACATAGATCTTTGTTGGCGCGATCAGCGCTTCGCCCAATGTCTTTCCAAGTTCATCATAATATGTATCCAAAGACTCTTTTGTCATCTCGAACACCTTACGCACAAGGGAAAATCCATTGCTGTGAACACCGCTGGATGCCATACCAACAAGTACATCCCCTGGCTTAATATCCTCACCATTAATGATATCTTTCTTATCTGCAACACCTACTGCAAAACCAGCAAGATCATATTCATCTTCCGGCATAAGACCTGGATGCTCTGCAGTCTCTCCACCGACAAGCGCACATTCGGACTGTTTGCAGCCTTCTGCAACACCACTTACGATAGTAGCAATTTTTTCAGGATAATTCTTGCCGCACGCGATATAATCCAGGAAGAATAATGGTTCTCCACCTGAGCAGGCAATATCATTCACACACATTGCCACAGCATCGATACCGATCGTGTCATGCTTGTCCATTACGAATGCAAGTTTTACTTTGGTTCCACATCCGTCTGTTCCTGACAGAAGAACCGGCTCTTCCATATTCTTGATTCCACTCAGATCAAAAGCACCCGCGAATCCGCCAAGACCTCCCAGGACCTCCGGTCTCATCGTCTCTTTTACATGTTTTTTCATAAGTTCTACTGATTTGTAACCAGCTTCAATATCAACGCCTGCGTTCTTGTAATCCATAACGTCTCTCCTTGTCATCTGTTTTATATTGTGTTTCATGTATATGCCACCAGGATATTATTTCCCGGCAAGATATGCTTCATAACCAATCTCGTCAAGTTTTGCAGCCTTTGCCTGCACTGCTTCTTTCATCTCAGCTGTATATGCTTTTAACTTTTCTAACAATACCTCATCAGACGCTGCAAGAATCTTCGCTGCAAGAATTGCCGCATTCTTTGCTCCATCGATTGCTACAGTCGCAACAGGAACCCCCGGCGGCATCTGCATGATAGAAAATACTGCATCCATTCCATCCAGATTCTTACCAGAAAGCGGAACTCCTATCACCGGAAGTGCGAATAACGCTGCACACATCCCCGGAAGTGCCGCTGCCATTCCGGCTCCCGCTATCATAACTTTCATTCCGCGTCCTTCTGCCCCGCGTGTCCATTCAATCAATTCATCCGGTTCGCGGTGTGCAGAGATAATCGTCATCTCATAATCAATTCCCAGTTCTTCTAACATTGCCGCTGCTTTGCTCATAACTTTTAAATCTGAGTCGCTGCCCATCACAATTCCTACTCTTGGCATAATCGTCATCCTTTCTTTCATCATATATGCTTCGATGGCACTTCAAGAACTTCGTTCTTTTCATGTTCGTTTAACTCACATGGATTCATGATACCTTATTTATCTATATTTTTCAACGGTTCATTCAGAATCTCCGTCCCCGGAAGCACGAATCTTCCTTCCTCCAGGATCCGTATCTCATCCCCCGCCTTAGTTACTACCGTGATACTCTTCAATTCCTCATATGGAATCGTAATATCCGTATGACAATGGAAATACGCCTTCGATACATCTTCTTTCCTTAGAAGAGATACCGAATTATCTCTTGCCACAATCTCTTTTCCATTCGGATTATAGACCTTGACATCCTCACTCCAACTGTAGCAGGTGTCTCCTACTGCAAAATGCGGTCCCATCTTCTCTGCGATCAGTATTGGCATCTTCTCTTCAATACCGTATTTCTTCGCCGCCACATAAGCAGTTGTATTCGTTCCAATCGCGAATTCGCCAAGAGGCAGTGTGGCATGTTTATGAAGAATATTATCATGAATATACTCTTTATTCTCCAACTCTCTCTCGAAATTCCTACAATTATAATCCGCAATCATTCCATTGGCAAATGTAATCTCCAGATCTCTGTACTGCAATTCATGCAGATATACCTTGCTAACATGCAGAACTCCGTTAGTTCCTTCCAGAACCGGAGAGGTAAATACTTCTCCCACCGGAATATTCACATCCGCCACACAGTTCTCGAATATCGTCTCCTTCTCAGGATTCTGCAATTCATATAATTGAACCTTAAGATCCGTCTTATTGCCATTGCAGCCAAGGATATGAACATATTCTCCCTGATCCAGCGCATCAATAATCGTCTGCTGTACCTTCTCGTAAGTCTTGGCATCTAACGTATTAATTCTTATGATCTCATCGAAGATCTCTTCATACCGCTCCCCAATCTCCGGCACAGGATAGGCGATAATCGTAAAACTCCTCTCATCGCCTCTGATATACTGATTCGTAATCTGGCTCTGCCTACTGTCGAACTGCAGCGCCAGTTCTTCCTGCTTTTCTGAGAGTTTGATCACTTCTTCTTTTTGCATCGGCGTAAATGGCTCTTCACCGAACATCTCGATACAAGCAGGTCCTGCGAACTTCGCCGCCTGGTCTTTATGATGCTCATAGGTCGTCTGGATCACTTCTAATTTGCGCTCCACGAACTTCTTGTCCAGGAATAACGCCTGGTCATTACGATGATCGTATTCATACTGTTTATTCGCAATGGCTCCATAATAGCCAATCTTCAGGTGCTGCCGCTTGGTCAGCACACTGACACCAGAACGGTAGATAACCGGCTTTAACCCCATTTTTTCAAAATTCTCTATAGATTTCCTGATTACTTTTTCGAATCCAAGTACATAGCGGATATTCACAACCGCCTTCTTCGACAGATCCTTGCCAGTATTCACAAACCCGATTCGATAGCCTTCCGTATATACATCTGCCATCTTCTGAAGCACAGCATCATCTAATTCCATCAGATGTCTCGCTGTCTTAAGTTCATTCTCACTGATATATTCACCGAACTGATACAGATATCTCAGATCATCCAGATCGCTGTTCATGATGATATCTGCCGCAAAGGATTCTGTCGGATCTATCTGTTCCAGAATCCGATCCGCAGTGAACACATCACAGTAATCACTGGCATACCAGTAGATAGAGTCCTTTACGTATTTTACATCCGGCTCTTCTTCGAACTGATTATAGATCTCTATCAGCAATTCAAACAGAATATCCAGATATTCCGTCTTTCCTTCGAATACATATGCAATGGCACCCCGAAGTTCCGTATACAGGAAACTTAATATCCTCCCGAATTCTTCCCCTAATTGTTCCACAGCATAGGACGGATTCGCATAACTGGTCTCATACTGTCCCGGAAGAATATCCTGATATAGTCTCTTATTCCATTCGGCAAGTTCTGCAAGCCCCGCCTTTTGATATTCTCCTTTCAGAAGTTCCTCCCTTACCGCATCAATCAATACGGCAAATTCTGCCATTTTCTGAAAATACTTTCTGAAGGGACTCTTCACAGTCTCCTCGAATCTTATCTTGCGGATACGCTCCATTGCCAATTCATATCTTTCTTCTATCATCTAAAAAAGCCCCCTGATAAATATTGCAATTAGCCCAAGGAGTACTGCGGCATTCAGACCGATTCCCACCTTGCACGTTATGTAATTCTTATCCCTTTCTTTTAAGCCTTTTACACCAAGCCATAAGCCCATTGCGGACAGTACAAGCGTTCCAAGTCCGATAAACCCGATGAAGATATTGACATCTCCTTTCCCCACATACGAGATCAGGATCATCAAGATCAATAATATACAGACTACTGCCGCATACCAGCAGGAATAGATTCCTTTTCTTGCATGGCGGAACCTGGTCTGTCCATATCTGGTCTTAATCATCTTCTTACGCTGCTTTTCCCTGGCCTTGGCAATTGCTTTTGCTCTATCTTCTTCTGTTACTATCTTTCTTCTTATAAACATGTCTTCTCCTTATTGCCGCGCAGATTACGAATACAATATAACCCACAAGACCCCCAATCGTATTCAGAAGGAGATCATCCACATCAAAACTTCCCACCTTCGCAATTAATTGGAACGTCTCCACACAAAGGCTGAGTCCAAAACTATAGAATACGGTCGTAAAGAAACTTCTGTACTTGCTTGCCATAGGCATGAAAAATCCAAACGGCACAAAGATGATTACATTCCCGAACAAGTTCGTAAACATAGCGAACAGACCAACCTGATCCCTGTAGTTCCAGAATCTTTTGATCTCTTTAAAGAGTACAAGATTATAATGATACTCCTGCATCTCTCCTGTCCGCCCATACCAGTCTGAAAACAAAAGGAAATATATAATAAATATTATATATAATACAAACAATATCTTTCCCAGTATCCGGAGCCTTTTATTACTTTTTAAACTCAAAAATCCAGCACCCTTTCAGTTAAGACCCTCTAAAAGATGAGCCCCTTTTTCTCCTTCAACAAGCGTGCTCCACTCACAATTGCAATCACTCCTGCTGTAATCCCAACAACTGCTACAATAACACCAACCACAATATTCGCCACTCCAGCGAAATTCATTGCTTTATATGCTTTCTCACTCATCTGCTTCCCTCCTGGCTCTATTTGACACCATACTGTTCATAATATGCGTCAATCGCAGTTTTTAATGTATCATCAATGATAATTTTCCCCTGGCACTCTCTATTGTACAGATATTCTACGACTTCTTCCATCGTTACGATCGCGCTGGTATTGAAACCGTACAGATCTTTCACCTCATCCAGGGCACATTTCTCCCCGCCTTTGCCGACTTCCATACGGTTCAGAGATACCATCAGCCCAACAATCGTCACATCTGCGGCGCCTTTTACTTTCGGAACAGTCTCTTCCATGGATTTGCCTGATGTAGTTACATCCTCGATCATAATCACACGGTCACCGTCTTTTAATTTGCTTCCAAGAAAACTTCCCTTGTCTGCACCATGGTCTTTTTCTTCCTTACGGTCAGAGCAGTAGCGGACTTCTCTTCCATATAATTCACTATATGCAATTGCCGTTACAACAGCCAGTGGGATACCTTTGTAAGCCGGTCCGAACAGAACGTCAAAATCATCTCCGTATGTGTCATGAATTGCTTTTGCATAATATTCTCCCAGCCTCTTTAACTGAGATCCTGTTACATATCCTCCCGCATTCATAAAAAACGGGGACTTTCTTCCACTCTTTAAAGTGAATTCTCCAAACTTGAGCACGTCGCTCTCTACCATAAATTCTATAAATTCCTGTTTGTATTGTTCCATCTCTATAACCTCCATGATATGGGATTTACAGCATCACAAGCCATCGTGAAGTGTATTTCTTTTCAACAAATTTCCTTGTAATTTTAACATACCTCATATAGTTTTTCAATTCGGTAATTCACCATAAATCAAAGCAGGCATCTCCGCTTTTCGGTCATTATCCACCATTACAAAGGATAATAATACTCCTTAATCTAATAAATAGCCCGCCTTATAAGAACATTCCAGATAACTTGGATTCTGATAATATACATCTGATTTAAAATCAGATATTTTATCGCTGATGAAAGAGGTGAATATGTTCAACAATTCTTGCACTTCCTCACCCGGTTTTGCACAATCCTCAATCATAATACAGTACAATTTTCCAATATCTATAAAACCTGGAATTGTATATTTACAATTTGTAATTGTATCAAAATCTCCTTCCGCAATCCCATATTTCTCTATCAGTTCATCGCTAACCTGCTCAAATGAAAGGCAATGATTAACCTCTGCATCATGCAATTGCTTCCGGACTCCCATCTCCCCCATTAACTTAGCAACTGTTCCTCTTTTATTTTTTGTTTTTCTGGCAATATATTCAATCAAAGCGCACACATAGAATAAATCATTTTTTTCCTTCTCTGTCATAAATCACATCACTCCTTTCAAACTTCAGACAATTAAGCGCTGACAATGTATGAAAACTAATCTGATGTGTTGGATATTTGAATTCAGCTAATGTCCAAAATTGTTTCCAATTTATTCTTCCTGTCAGAAAATCATTCACATAATTCCATACAGTATCATTTGCCATTGGTCCTTCCACGATATCATATGAATGCGTCTCACCCTTTCGGCATTTCGCAATAAAATCCAGCCACTCATCCGTCATTTGTTCAAATTTTAATATAGATAATCCATCAACAGGTTCATAATAATACGAATTCACAATCGGTTCACCATCTCCTCGATTCGCCCATCGCACAGCCTGTTCGAGATTATTAGTACAGTAAAACCCCCAAGAGAAATCCTTGGTATATCGTGTCTTTCTAACCTCCGGGAACTCTACCACCATTTTACTTGCATGATAAAGTATCATATATATCACCTCAACTTTTCCTTCACTCGTACTATCTTTATTTACAATACCATATCTGTATTATTTTTTCATCTATAAATCAAAAAAGCAAAAAAACTCATTTAAAGCGCTGCTGATTTGAGCCGCTTACCAAAAAAGGGAACTCCCCTCCGGCTATGATACTTGAACCATCACTGCCAGAAAGAGAGTTCCCTTTTCTATTGCACATATTCTCTTCCTACTTCACGATTCCAACCAGATCAGAAATATCTTCAACATGATACTTCTTCATATAGTCTTCAATCCCCTGTACAATCTCCATCGTCACTGCCGGATTATGGAAGTTAGCCGTTCCTACAGATACCGCGCTTGCTCCTGCCAGAATCATCTCGATTGCATCCTCCGCATTCGAGATACCGCCCATGCCAATGACCGGTACTTTTACCGCGTTCGCCACCTGATATACCATACGCACGGCAATTGGATGTACCGCAGGTCCCGACACACCGCCTGTCCGATTCGCCAGAGCGAATGTTCTTCTATGAATATCAATCTTCATACCCGTAAGCGTATTGATCAGAGATACTGCATCTGCACCTCCAGCCTCTACTGCCTTTGCCATCTCAGCAATATCCGTTACATTCGGACTTAACTTCATGATCACCGGCTGCTTTGCATACTTCTTAACAGCCTTCGTAATGTCCTCGGCCGCCTTGGGATTCTGCCCAAAAGCAATTCCACCCTCTTTTACATTCGGGCAAGAGATGTTGATCTCCAGCATATCTACATCTTCATTCGCAAGTCTTTCCACAACCTCACAGTAGTCTTCGGTTGATTTCCCACAGACATTGACAATAATCTTCGTATCATACTGCCTGAGAAATGGGATATCCCGTTCACAGAACAGATCGATTCCCGGATTCTGAAGACCGATAGCATTCATCATGCCGCCATAGGTTTCTGCTACTCTTGGTGTCGGATTGCCAGACCAAGGAATATTAGCAACTCCTTTTGTTGTCACCGCGCCTAAACGACCAAGATCCACAAAATCTGCGAACTCAGCACCAGAGCCAAATGTCCCGGACGCAACCGTCACCGGATTCTTCCATTCTACGCCTGCAATATTCACTTTCATGTTCATTAGATCTCCACCTCCGTAGATAAGAATACCGGACCATCTTTGCAGATTCTCTTATTATGCACGTTGCTGTGATGGTCAATCTCTTTTGACTTGCACACACAAGCAAGACAGGCGCCAATCCCGCAAGCCATTCTCTCCTCCAGAGAAATATAGCATTCCATTCCATTTTCCTCTGCATATTGCTTAATTGCCCGCAGCATTGGTGTCGGTCCACAGGCATAGATGATCTCCGCATCCAGTCCATTTTCACGGATTGCATCCATGACATTTCCTTTCGTACCTATGCTTCCATCTTCTGTAGAGATATAGAGTTCACCGTTCTGTTCAAATTCTTCTTTCAGGAATGTATCTGCGCCTCGATATCCAACTACAATCTGCTTCTTCTCACATTCCAACTGCTTCGCCAGTTCCAAAATCGGCGGGACACCGATGCCGCCCCCCATTAAGAACGCTTTCTTTCCCGTCGCCTTCTCAATCGGGAAACCATTGCCCAAAGGTCCGATCACCGGAATGGCATCTCCTGCTTTCAATCGCGAGAACTGCTCTGTTCCAGTCTTCTCACCAGTGACCCGATATACCATACGAAGCCGCCCTTGTTCCCGATCTATCTCACAGATACTGATTGGTCGTGGAAGCAGTTTGCTTCCATCATTCGTGTACATAGATATGAATTGTCCCGGCTTCGCACTGAATGCCGCTTCGGTCTGAAGCCACATGCTGAAGATTCCATCCGCAAGCTGCGTCTGTGATACTACAACCGCAGCCTCTTTCTTTCTCTCTGCCATGTTTTTCTCCTGCTTTCTTTTTCTTATATATGTCGATTTTCTCATAGTATACTATACATATTTCTTACACATTAGACGATTATCTACTCTCTAATGCTCCTTTGATATCAGCCACCATATCTTCCACAGCCGCTCTGGATGCATCGCCAAATGCCTCTGCGCCATACCGTGCATACTTCTCCTGCTTATATGCTGCAATAATTCCACGAGAAGAATTCACGATCGCTCCCAGACCATCTTCATTGAAGAAATGTACCAGATCCTTACCTTTTCCGCCTTGTGCGCCATAGCCTGGCACAAGAATATAAGATTTCGGCATAACCTTACGAAGGATCTTGCCCTGTTCCGGATAGGTAGCGCCTACTACCGCTCCTACGTAACTATATTCATCTCCCATAACCTCAGCACCCCAAGATGCTACTTTTTCACCTACCAATTCATAAAGCGGCTTTCCATCAATTAACTGATCCTGGAATTCTCCGCTGGATGGATTGGATGTCTTAACCAGAATGAATACACCTTTCTTCTCTTCTCTACATACATCCAGGAACGGATTTACCCCGTCCGAGCCAAGATATGGATTCACTGTTACAAAATCTTCGTCAAACGGAACATAAGTCTTACTTCCCACCTGAACTTTTCCCAAATGTCCTACTGCATATGCCGCTGAAGTGGAGCCGATATCTCCACGCTTAATATCGCCGATTACAACCAGACCTTTCTCCTTGCAGTAATCAACCGTCTTCTTAAATGCCATAAGTCCCGGAATTCCAAACTGCTCATACATAGCAACCTGAGGCTTTACTGCCGGAATCAGATCATAAGTCTTATCTACAATCTCTTTATTGAACTGCCAGATTGCCTCTGCCGCACCTTCCAGAGTCTCGCCGTACTCCGTATATGCTTTCTTCTGCACATGCTCCGGCACATAATTCAGCATAGGGTCCAAACCTACTACGATTGGCGCACCTGTTTTCTTAATATTCGCTACTAATTGATTAATCATACTTAATCTCCTCCCGCATCTACATCATCTTTTTCTTATCTTCATCCACCGATCTGCCTCATATCTCCTTCTGGTCAGCACTTGTGGAGTAATTCTGTACTCATTTCTTCAAAAATCATCTTTCATATACTACTTTGCCGTCTACAAGTGTATATGTAACCTCTCCCGTCACTTCATATCCATCAAATGGCGTATTCTTTCCTTTGGACGCAAAAGTATTCTTATCAATCTTATAAGTCTTCTTAGGGTCAAATATGGTAATATCCGCAATCTTTCCTTCGGATACAGAACCTTTCTCCGTAAGTCCCAGAATCTTTGCCGGATTATAACTCATCTTCTTCGCCATATCCATCACGCTTAACAGACCTGTCTTCACCAGTGAAGTATAGGTCAGAGCAGCGGACGTCTCAAGCCCGACGATACCGAATGCTGCCTGTGCCATGGATTTATTCTTCTCCTCTGCGGCATGAGGTGCATGATCGGTCGAAATTACATCCATGATGCCATCCTTCAAGCTCTGGCGCAGCGCCTCTACATCCGCCCTGCTTCTAAGTGGCGGGTTCATCTTATAATTGCCGTCATCTTCCCGAATGTCATCTGCACTCAGGATAAAATGATGCGGGCACACTTCTCCGGTAACCGGAAGTCCTTCTTCTTTCGCCAGACGTACCATCTCCACGCTGTCCGCAGTCGAACAATGACACAGATGCAGCCTTACACCGGTTTCCTTCGCCAGCAGGATATCCCTTGCCACAATCACATCTTCCACAGAATTCGTGATACCCTTTAACCCAAGACGCTTCGCATTCTCATCCGCATTCATCACGCCGCCCTCTACCATCGTAATATCTTCACAGTGAGCGAATACGGAGATTCCATTCTCCTTTGCAAGTCTCATTCCTTTACGATAAAGGGATGCATTCATAACCGACTTGCCATCCTCGCTGATCGCATGGCACCCTGCTTCTGCCATGCCGGCAATATCCGCCAGTTCCTGACCAGCCTGTCCCTTCGTCACCGCACCAATCTGGATTACATGGGTCAGCGATTCCTTCTTCGCTCTTTCATGGACCTTTGCCACCTTCTCCTTATCATCTGTCACAGGCTTCGTATTCGGCATTGCACATACGGTTGTCACACCGCCTCTGACAGCAGCATTCCCCCCTGTCTCAAGGGTCTCTTTATATTCCAGTCCAGGATCTCTAAAGTGTACATGAAGATCAATGAATCCCGGCATAACATAACAGCCCTTCGCATCAATTACCCGGTCTGCCGTCTCCTCGATAGTTTCTGCTACCTGCTTAATTCTGTCCTCTTCAATCAGCACATCATAACATCCGTCTTTTTCAGTAAGCGGATCAATCACATGCCCATTCTGAATTAAAATTGTCATATACAGTTATCCTTTCCATCATTCATATCAAAAATATATCCTGCATTGTATTTTATCATATGAGTTGACAAAAGGGAATGCCGTTTTGACATTCCCTTTAGGATTATAATTGCTCTTTTAAAATTTCTACCGCTTTTTCTAACTGATTATCCGCTTCCGGATCATTCTCATTCTTCTCATACTCTACTTCTACATCCGGAGTAATTCCCGTACCATTAATATTCCTTCCATTCGGGGTAAAATACTCTGCAATAGTCAGTTTTACACAAGTTCCATCTTTCAGATCAAAGATCTGCTGCACCACGCCTTTTCCATAAGACTGCGTTCCGACAATCTTGCCGATTCCATAATCCTGGATGGCTCCCGCATAGATCTCCGAAGCACTGGCACTATTTCCATTCATCAGCACTGTCATCGGCTGGTCAAACTGATGCTCCTCATCAGATGTTGCTTCCTGTTTATTGCCATCTTTATCCTCCGTATAGACAATCAGCCCCTCCGGAAGCATCAGATCCAATATATCACACACCGTACTAAGGCTTCCTCCTGGATTATTACGCAGGTCTACAATCAATCCTCTCATGCCCTGGCCCTTAAGTTCCTCCAATGCCTCTTGATACTGATCATAAGTTACAGTATCAAACTCCGTAACCGAGAGATAACCGATACCATCCTCCAGCATCCGGTATTCTACCGTCTTAGCCTGGATCGTATCCCTGGTAACGGTTGCTGTAATCTCTTCATTATCATCACCTCGAAGTACAGTCAGTTCAACCGTCGTTCCTTTCTCTCCCTTTATATGAGACACTACTTCTGACAGATCTTCACCCGTCACTTCCATATCCTCCACTTTATAGAGAATATCATTATCCTGAATTCCCGCCTTCATAGCTGGAGAATCCTCATAGATCTGTACCAGCGTAATAACCCCGGTATCCATATTCTGACTCAACACGGCACCAATCCCGTCATACTCGCCCTCAGTGCTTTCAAACAGAGTCTTAGTCTCCTCTTCGTCATAATATACAGAATACGGATCATCCAAACCACTGATGAAGCCCTTGTAGATGCCTTCTTCTAATTTATCTTCATCTACCTCGCCAAGATAGTTCTCGTCAATCAATTCTTTCAGTTCGGATATTTTTTCCCTTGTATCGCCAGTAACGGACTGCTTATCCCCGCCGCTGCTTTTTACCTTCAATCCGCAGGATACAAGCCCTGCCACTAATAATATAGCAAGGGCGCCACAAAGCGCCCCCGTAAGAAAACTCTTTTTATTGCTCATCTATTTCTATCCTTATATCTACAGATAATTACGAGGATTCACCGGAGTTCCATTCAGCATTACCTGAAAATGAAGATGCGGTCCGGTTGAATTACCCGTTGTTCCTACCGTACCAATGTTCTGACCTTTGCTGACCGCCTGACCCGCTCTCACATACATGGTATTACAATGCATGTAGTATGTTTGTAGCCCATTGCCGTGGTTAATTACAATCAGATTGCCTGCCTTACCACTATAACTTGCAGAAGTCACAGTACCGCTCGTTGCTGCATAGATCGGCGTTCCCGTAGCCGCTGCGAAGTCCATCCCTTTGTGATTCGTGCTGGCACCCGGAAGTGGCTGCGCCCGCCATCCGAATTCACTGGAGATATAGGAGTAGCCCGGACATGGATGAGTAAACATACCATTACCTGTTACTACAGATGCTCCTGCATTCGGACTATATCCACTTTCCTTCTCCTGCTGCTTACGCTGTGCTGCCTCTGCTGCCGCCTGCAGTTCCTTCAGTTTATCCTGCGTCTCGCTCAGATCGCTGCTGATCTTCTCAATCTCAGCATCCTTGCTGTCCAACAGTTCAGTTACACTGTCCTGCTTGGCAATCAGATCATTCTGCATCACTTCCAGTTCATCATATTCCGCCTTCAGAACCGCTTCCTGATCTTCAACCTCTTTCACAACCTTCTGGAACTCTGCCAGCATGTTTCTGTCATATTCAGAGATGGTCGTAATATATTCCGCATTATTCAGAAAATCACCAATGTTCTTGGATTCACACAGAATCTCTATAAACTGCACGTTTCCATTCTCATACATATATTTGATTCTCTTCTTCATGCTCTCGTACTGATCATTCTCATCAACTTTGGCTTGAATCAGTTCTTCTTCTTTTACACTAATCTCAGTTTCTTTCGCCTCAATCTTCGTCTTAGCCTCTTCCATCTCACCAACAATGGAGTTCAACTGATTCTCCAAAGATTCTTTTTCTTTCTCCGCAGCCTCTTTCTTCTTCTTCAGTTCATCAGCCTGCTTCTGCGTATTGCTAATCTCCGAAGCATTCACCTGCATAGCCAGCCCAAGGCATAACGTCAATACCAGGAGAAAACTTATGAATCTCTTTCTTCCTATCATATGTACCCTCCACATATATTATACCTTCAAGTGCTTGCGGATCGTAAAGAAACTTCCTACAAAACCAATTCCTACACCCAGTGCGATTCCTACTGGAAGCAATGTCCTGTATACATCTACTACCGGAAGGAAGTCTACAATATTATTCAGCAGGCTGAATCTTGTCATAATATATGAAACAGCCTTATCATACATAAAATACAGCATAACAAGCGGAATTACCGCTCCTACCGCCCCAATAATCAGACCTTCGATCACGAAAGGCGCACGGACGAATCCATCCTTCGCACCTATGTACTTCATAATCGCAATCTCTTCACGCCTTACCGTAATACCCATTGTAACCGTATTACTGATCAGGAATACAGATACTGCCAACAGGATCGCAATAATCGCAACAGATACATATCCTACCAGTTTGTTCACACTCGTTAATGTCTTTGCAACCACATCTGACTTATTGACCTTTCGGACCCCATCTAAACCTTCTGCAAATGCCACAACATCCTTCTGTTTTGATACGTCTGCCATGTATACTTCATAGTTATCTGAGTTCGCCAGCGGATTGTCACTCTTAAAACCTTCAGCAAGATCACCAGACTCACCAAAATATTCATCCTTGAATGTATCCCATGCTTCATCTGCACTGACATAATTGACTTCCAGCACGCCATCTGCCTTCTCGAGCTGTTTGCCGATCTTATCCTTCTCGGCCTGTGTCGTCTCTTCATCAAAGAATACGGTAATTGCTACGCCTTCCTCTGCCTTTTCCACAATATAGTTAAAATTCACTACGATGGAATAGAACAGACCGAACAGGAAGATACATGCTGCCATCGTCGCAATAGATGCAACGGAAAACATTTTATTTCTTCCTATGTTCTTTACCCCTTGTTTCATCGAATATCCAAATGTACTAATTCTCATTATTATACCCACCTTTTTTCTCGTCGCTTACAATGACTCCCTTTTTCATTGTAATAACTCGCTTCTTCATCTCGTTTACAATCTCCTGGTTATGTGTAACAACCAGTACGGTTGTTCCTCTGTCATTCGCCTCTTCCAACAGTTTCATAATCTCCCATGAATTCGTCGGATCCAGGTTACCGGTAGGCTCATCTGCCAGCAGAATCGCCGGCTCATTTACAATCGCCCGGGCAATGGCAACACGCTGTTGCTCACCACCTGAGAGTTCCTTCGGATATGACTTATATTTCTGTGCCAAACCAACCAGCGACAATGCCGCCGGTACTTTTCTTTTAATCACACGAGTTGGTTTCTCCGTAACCCGCAGTGCAAATGCAATATTGTCATAAATATTTCTATCTTTTAACAGACGGAAATCCTGGAACACAACTCCGATTCCTCTTCTGTACATCGGAATCTTCCTGTGTCTCATCCTAGTCAGTTCCTGTCCATTCACAACGATCGATCCGGATGTAGGCTCCAATTCCTTCATAATCAACTTAATCAAAGTCGACTTTCCTGATCCACTGTCCCCTACGATGAATACAAACTCTCCCTGCTCAACCGTCAGGTTAATACCATTCAGAGCTGCAACCCCTTTAGAGTACTCTTTCGTTACTTCTTTTAATTCAATCATAATTTCCTCCTGATTATTAATACTCCAGTGACTCCATATACTTCATATACTTCACAACCATAAGTGCGATCTTAAAAGTAATGGCATCTTCGAACACACGCAGATCCAGCCCTGTACTCTTCTGTAATTTGTCGAGCCGGTATACCAGTGTATTACGATGAATATATAATTGTCTAGATGTCTCTGATACGTTCAGATTATTCTCAAAGAATTTGTTAATCGTAGTCAACGTCTCCTCATCGAAATCATCCGGCGATTTCCCCTCAAAAATCTCACGTATGAACATCTTACACAATGGAATCGGAAGCTGATAGATCAAGCGCCCAATTCCCAAAGCACTATACGCAATCACATTCCTTTCGCTAAAGAAGATCTTGCCGACATCCAATGCCAGTTTTGCCTCTTTGTATGATTTTGACACTTCTTTGATGTCATTGACTATGGTTCCATATGCAATCAGAACCTCCTCTTCTCCATCCTCTTTCAGAAGAGTATACAGATTCTGCGCTGTCTTCTCCAGTTCCATATGTCCGTCACCTGGCTCCAGTTCTTTGACAACAATGATATTCTTCTCATCAACCGCCGTCACAAAATCCTTCGCCCTGTTGCCTAACAGATTGCGCACATTATCAAGGGCATTGCTGTCCTTCTCGTGCTTCGTCTCAATAATAAAGATAACACGTCTTACCTCTGTGTCAATATGTAATTTTTTGGCACGATTATAAATATCTACTAAAAGCAGGTTATCAAGCAGCAGATTTTTAATAAAATTATCCTTATCAAAACGCTCTTTATAAGCAATCAGAAGATTCTGAATCTGGAATGCTGCAATCTTTCCCACCATATACACATCATCACTGCCGCCATTGGCAAGAAGTATATATTCCAATTGATGCTCATCGAAGATCTTAAAGAACTGATACCCCTGCACCACCTGACTATCTGCCGGTGAATCAACAAAGGATACTACTTCGTCTTCATAGTTCTCCTGCTCTGAAAATGTGCTGGCAAGGGATTTGCCATCCGTGTCCATTACACAGAAATCGATACGTGTAATCCCTTTCAATCCTTCAATTGTATTTTGAAGTATTTGATTAGATATCATATTCTATCTCCTCCACTCATTTCAATATGCATTTTTCACAACAAATTAGTTACAAGAATGTTAAAAATGTATATCGTTAGTCTCTATATTAATATATATAGACAAAAAAATAAAGAGGAAATCACATATTTTTGTTGATTTCCTCAAGATTTTATGAATTTATTAAGATATTATCCATGTACATAGTGACGAAAAGTTATCTGCACTTTCTTTTCTCTATCTCTTTCTTAAAAATGCGCTTAACAACAAACTGTGTAAACCGCCCTTGTCCGATTCCTGCCTTTCGAATCGGTACATTCTCTTTGCCAAGACCTACCCATAACCGAACATCCAGAAGACTCTTATTCTTTACAATAAACTCTTCCTGCAGCGGAGCAGCAAGCGCTGCCAGTATACAGTCTACTTCGCCACCGTTAATCGCATTCACCAGCATATCATCCGCCCTGTTCTGCGCCGAGACCTTCGCCATTCCGATAATCTGCAATCCTCCATAATGACGCTGCAAATACTCATAGAACTCCTGCCCTTCTTCTTCGGACTCTACCAGAAGATAGATTCTCTTATGGTTCTTATGCAGATATCTCATGAACATCTTAAGAAAAACACGTCCTTCTGTCTCTTGCAGATACTTGCGGTCCGTAATATCCGCCGCTTCAAGTATCGTCTTATCTCCCGCCAGAACCAGGTCAAAATTACGGACATCTTCTTTCAACTGCAGCATATTATCCATCTGCATCAGCCCATCTACCGTTGCCATCTCTATAATATTCACCGGCTCCGTTCCCATGTATTCCACGGTCTTCTTCATCGCTTCCTTAGCCGAACAGTTATCTATATCTATATCTAAAACATTAATCTTATTGCTCATATCTCCACCTGCAATTCGTTATTACCAGTTTTTCGATTATAGCAAATGGATATCCTATTTTCAACCTTTATCGCCAAATGTTCACACTAATTAATATTCTTAATATTTCTGTTACTTTTTATTCCGTTCTTTTATTCCGTTCTTTTATTCTGTTGTTTTTCTGTCCAGTTCTTTTTTCTTCTTTGTCATCAATCCTCCGATTCGTCCGGTTTCTTTAGAAGAAAGAGATTTCCACCCCTCCTGCATCACCTTGTCAAGAAGACCTAGTTCTTCGGCTATCTCGTATTTCAATTTTTCTTCCTGGGTTAGTTCATCTAATTTGATAGGCTTGTTCTTTTTTGCTGACATGTGTATACCCCTTTCATTTTTCTAGTAAGTATTGACAGGTTTTGAAAAGGATATACAAAAGCGGGGAATGTGGCATCCACCTCCGCCACATTCCCCCTATTTTAATACCTCCTTGGTCCCTCCGGCATAATAATCGCCGCCAGAATATACACAAAAATTCCGGTTCCCGTAAATCCAAATATTGCAACCACTAATCTGATAATCGTCGGATCTACATTAAAATATTCTGCAACTCCTCCACATACTCCACATATCATACGATCTTCTCTTGAACGATATAATCTCTTCGGTTCCATCTAATCTTCCTCCTTAAATTAATGTTCTTCACTATGATGGCTGGTTTTATCAAAATCAATCGTGACAGAACCAACACCACACTCAATGTTAATCTCTTTCTGCGCCTGATTATCAATCGTCTTATCTGCTCCAAGTCCGGAATAACTGCTGTCGCCGCAGATTACTTCCCCAACGCCGCATTCAATATCATAGTTATAATCCTCTTCACAACCAACTGCTGTGTAAGTGATGCTTCCTATTCCGCATTCCATATCAATCTCTTGCGCAACCACCCCTCCAGCAGTAATGGTTCCTGCACCACATTCGAGATTAGCCTCTTTTGCATCAAAATCATCTATAATCGCTTCTCCGGCATCCACATTAACCGACAGACTATTTGCACATATCTCCTCAACAAACAGAGTTCCCGCTGCCAGATCCAACGATACCTCCTCAAACTGCATCTGACGTGGAATATACACATTAATGCTTCCTACTCCCACATTATTCATATGAAATAGTTTTTTCTTAGTCGTAAGTTTTAATTCATCACCATCCATGTAACATTTAAAACCTAGATCCTCACTGATTCCCTCTGTCTCTACTACAATCTCATTATCACTAGAGGAAAAGAAATTCACTTCTCCTGCAAATATCTCCACGTCAATCTCCCGTACATCGGTATAGGTCTGGCGGATATCTTCCGCAAGATATTTGCCGCTGTCTCTGGTCTCACCTCTTACCCATCCGATTCCATTCGAGAAACGTCCATGAAGCATATCTGTCGTAACTCCCATTCCCCATGCAGCCGCACAACATGCCAGCCCGACAATCACCACAGCACCACATACGATCCAGAATATTTTCCATCCTCGTCTCATCTATGCCACCGCCCTTCTCTGAAATGGCCAGCGGCAGATCCATACGATTCCTCTGCAAATCCCCGGGAATACTACGATGCAAAGTTTTACACTTGCCACTGTAGCAATCACTCCGATCACCGTCAGAATCAACCCCGTTCCTATCAATGCCAGCCCAACCGCTATCTCAGGAATCAGACTTACCAGACCCGATATGAATACACATACACCGGCAAATACGACTGCAACTGAAGCAATTACCAATGAGACAAACAATACGGCGGCCACCATGATCATGCCAAATACTACTGCTGCAATCCCCAGCAGAATCGGAAGTACAATTGGAGACGCTACGATTATAAGAATCACAATCAGAGCAACTTTTAATGTCTTATTCGATTTTGGCTGTTCTCCGTCGCTCGCATATCCATGCCCCTGATACTCTCCATTCTGATAGCCGCCATCCCGATAACCGCCTCCCCGATAACCACTTTTCTGATAGCCACTTTCCTGACCACTACTCTCCTGGCTTCTGCGTTCCTGGCTTTCACTTCTGTAGGCACTTCTGTCTGCTGGCATATCCTTCTTTTCAAATCTCGTATCTGTATAGCCGTTCTCGGTATACTCACCTTGTTCTTCTTGATTTGCGAGATCTGCCTTAATAGTTGCCGCAACTTTCTTAGGACTGCCTAATTCCAAGATCACCTGTTGTTCATTCTCTTCTCCTGCATCATCAAAGTAGTCATTATAATACTGCATCGCTTCCACACGTTCTTCTACCGGCACATCCTGCAGTAATGCCGCTAATTCTGTCATAAATTCTATGCGATTCATGCAGATACACCTCCCTCAAACAATTCATTAATCTTCATAGAATAACTCTTCCACTCTGCCTGGTATAGATTCAACTGCGCCATCCCCTTCTCCGTCACCTTATAGTAACGCCGGTTCCGTCCGTCAAATTGTCTGTCATATACTTCCAGACATTCATCCTTTTGCAGTCTTCGCAGCACAGGATACAATGTGGATTCAGACACTTCAATGGTTCTTCTTACATCTTGAGTGATCTTATATCCATAAGTTCCTTCTCTCTCCCTGGACACAACCGCCAACACGATAGCATCAAGAAGGGCTGCTCCGGTGTTAAATACCATATTCTCACCCCTTTGCTCGGAATCTAATCATATTTTCAAGAACAATATTATTCTGATTTACAATATTGTTTTTATACATATATTATATTTTGTATAATATAGTTTGTCAACACATATTATATTAATATTCTATTTATATTTTATGATATTACTATGATGCAAAAAAGAACAGTTCGCAAGTTTTTCAACTATACAAACTGTTCCCTTTCTTCAGAAGTTCTCGAAACTCTCCAATCAGCATAGCACTCTATATAGCATTACGCTGATTTTTCAACTCTTCTACTAATCCCCGAATCTCCTCAACATCTTTCTCCACTTCATCTGCAATTGCTTCCAACGTCTTTCCCTTCTCCAGTTTCTTTGCAATCTGTTCTTTTAACAGTTCCTCCCTGCCTTCTTCTCTTCCTTCTTCGCGTTCATAATACTTTTCTTCCCATGCCTGCATATATCTGATTCCAACCTCCTCACTGGTCTTCACCTTACATACACGATCATGTATCCGACGAATCCTCTCGCTTCCCGACTTCTCCGCAACTTCATCCGTAGTATTTTCCAGATAATGCAGGAATTCTATCAATTCTTCCGATACCTCGTTATCATTCTTCCCCTTAGTATTCAGGAATATCCTGGTCACCTTGTCTTCCAAAAGGCATTCCGGCACCTCATTGCACCTTGCCTCAAACGTATACTGGTATTTTCCGTATCCAAACAGGTCAAACGTCATGATCATGATAATATAGACCGTCTTCAACAGGTTGTAATCAGGGATTCCCGGCTCCAAAAAACCAGTATCAATCAAACCCTGGTAATACCTGCTCCGTTTCGCAAGATCATACTTCTTCGTATCCTGCATCTCCGTATTATAAACCGTATCATCTTCATCCATTGAAAATACATCCATTCTGATCGAACGTGCCAGCGGTGATACACGCACTTCTTTCTCCGTCTCATTATGGGATAATAATGGAATCTCTTTTCCAAAAATGATACTAAGCGCATCCTGATGTATCTGCGGATCTTCCTTCACTTCATCAAACAGGAAACGGTTTGTAAGGTTCAGTACCTTTAATGGTATTCTGTTTTGTGGTTTGCTCATTGTTATTCTCCTTTATCTTATCATAATTTACAGCAACTTAACAGGACAAAAACAAGAACTTGCAATCATAGGCATCCCTCCTAACATCTTGTAATACATTCAAACACTGAGATTAATCGACGAAACGTCCTGATGTTTAGAAATCTTAGAATGTTTGGATTATGAGAACAGGATAACATGGATGAGGGATATCTTCAATGGGAATTTAGTTCTTTAAGAGTTGTTTGAGAGTGTACGGCATAGAGGGGAGATTGGGTGGTTCAGTATCGGCTCCAGTCGCCTACAATCCGTAGACTCAAAATAGATCTAAAATCGGGAACCGAATGTAATCACCGGACAAATCTGAAGATTTCTCCGGCTCAGACATTCTTGAATTCTGTGCTAGTGGCACAGAATTCATCCTGATTTTAGATCTATTTTTCATTAACGGCTTGTACGGCTCTTCTACGACACTGAACCACCCAATCTCCCCTCTATGCCTGACATTCTCCGTGTGTAACTCTTAATGAACGGAGAGGATTCCTGACGGAGCGTGCGTGGAACGTTTTGGATAGATAACAGGGTGTGTACGTGGAGAAGCACTTTATGGAAGATAGCAGAGTGGGCGTGTAAAGAGAGCAGGGAGAGTGCGGTGATTCTATTCTCTTTTACATACCTCGTTCGCATGAAAATGTTCGACGGTATGTAATATAGGGCGATCAGAAGTGTATTTCCATGTATTTTTACATGCCTTATCACAATAAACTTGTCCTGCAGTATGTAATATGGTGCAAATTGCAGGTTAATCTACGCATTTATGCATACCTTGCCCAAAAAGAAGTGTTCTGCGGTATGTAATGACCAAGAAGAAAACTTCTGTATACTTCATGAATATAAATCCGTTCCACACGCATCCTCCGCCAGGAATCCTCCCGGTGGAGAAAACTCTGAGATTCCGAAAATGTCAGGAGAAGCAGAAGCGGATGGCTGGCTCTGGGACCGTTAAGCAAGTTTTACAAGGCGTTAGCGTGAGAATCCCCGTAAATTGGCATGAGTCTTTGACTTCACGTCAAAGGCGAAAGAGTACTCTGACTGCGAAATCATCAAGATTTCGGAGTCTGTGTACTCGGTTGCCAATTTACGGGGATTCTCACGCTTACACCTTGTTAACGAAACGCCCCGGTCTCAGAGCCAGCCATCCGCTTCTGCTTCACCGTACGCTTTCCAAAAATCTACTTTTCTCCGCTAAATTCCCATATATACCAGCAAACACTGCACCACCAATATCCCCGGTATCCCCAAACAGAACCTCCAATGTTTCGTCTTATGCCTGAACACATACATCCCGATCCACGCTCCGAGACTTCCGCCAAGTACCGCCACCAGGAACAGCCGCCGTTCCGGAATCCTCCATTCTCCGCGCACAGCCTTACGTTTATCCAGACCAAACATCATGAATCCCAATAGATTCATTCCCACAATATAAACAAGAAATATCGGCTCCAATATCATATATGAATCTCCTTCTTGATTGTAAAGGAATAGATGATCTTCTCCTTAACCTTCTTCTGTGTCATCTGTTCCAGCGCTTTTGCATAGTAATCTAACTGTGCATGGTACTTATCTGCCAGTTCTTCTGCATGGTATATCTTATCGGTCTTATAATCCAACACCACAAGCCCATCCTCTTCTTCAAAGTAGGCATCAATAATTCCCTGCACAAGAATTAATTCGCCTTCTTGTTCTTCCGGATAGATCTCTCGTGCATCAACGCCTAGTACAAAGGGCTGTTCTTTAAAGAGTTTTTGATTTCTTGCTGCCGTTTTCATGCGCTGCGCCACAGAAGTATCCAGGAATTCCTGCACATCTTCAAGGTGGATACAGTCTGCCATATCCTGCCCCATCTTCCCACTCTCCACGAATAACCGCAATTTCGCTTCTATTTCTTCTACATTATATTCTTTAGAAAAGTCCAGCAATTCCATCAATCGATGATATGCCGTACCTCTGGAAGCTCCGGTCAGTTCTTCCTCTTCCTGCAGAAAGCGCGGTATCAACGGGACAACGTCCGGCTCTTCGTAGAGCAGTTCTCCATTTTCTTCTATTTCCTCACCAAGAAATTCCTGCAGATAGACTCGTTTCTTTAATTCAGATACCGTGAATTTCAATTTTTGCTGTCGGCTCTGTACATAAGGATAACGATAGCCAAACTGCTCTTTTAACACTTTATGCATCTCAGGCTCATAGATCACATCCGTATTCCAATGCTCTAACAATGCTTTGCTCATCTTATCTGTCACTTCTTCCTCTACCTCTTCCCGCACGATATCTTCTACCGTAAGCGTGCGAAGAACCATCGGAATCTGCGCACTTAATCTTACAAGTGCCGGCAGCATCCAATCCCAGTACGTGACTGCCTTACTAAGTCTTCCAAATGTCAGTGCTTCTTCTTTTTGCCCCTTCACCATCTCATAGAGCGGCATTTTCTTCTCCAGATTCGCTATGGTTCCGGTGATAATGAGTTTCTCTTTTGCACGGGTGAACGCAACATATAGTACACGCAATTCTTCTCCAAGGCTGTCGAGCGCCTCTTCTTTCTGTATGATCTTCTTTATAATACTTGGGCTTTTCGTTCTATTTTCTATATCAATAGCATCCAATCCTACTCCCATCTTCGCATGAAGAACCACACTGCTTCTCACATCCTGCATGTTAAATCTCTTACCCATTCCTGCCACAAATACAATCGGGAATTCTAATCCTTTGCTCTTATGAATCGTCATCACCCGCACGGTATCCGACTGTTCATCTTCAATACTTGCCTCGCCATAATCTACATCATATTTCTGCAACTGCTCAATATAACGCACGAAATGGAACAAGCCTTTGTAACTGGTTGACTCAAAGGCTCTCGCTTTCTCCACCAGCATCTGAAGATTCGCCTTTCTCTGCTCTCCTCCCGGCATGGCAGACACATAGTCTTCATACCCTGTCTCTTCCAGAATCTTCCACAGCAGTTCATGCATCGGCGTATAAGGTACGATCCTGCGAAATGCATCCAACTGCCCCAGACACACCTCGAGTTTCTCCCGAATCAACGATTCGCTTCCTTCCAGCCGATATTTGCTGACTGCCTGATAGAACGGCATCTCCCTATATTCGCTTTTAATACTGGCTAATTCCTCTTCCGTAATATTGCCAAATGGGGAAGACAATACTGCTGCCAACGGGATATCCTGTCTTCGATTATCAAGCACGCGCAGATAATCCAACAGCACGCCGATCTCCTGCGTTGCAAAATACCCTTCCCGTGTGCCGGCATACGTCGGAATTCCTTCCCGGTTCAGCACTTCTGTAAATACATCTGCGAATCCTTTGATACTCCGGGTCAGAATCACAATATCAGAATACCGCGCAGGACGAAACTCACCCGTCTTCTTATCCACAACCTTCTGATACTCAAGAAGTTCCCTGATTCGTCCGGCAATCGCCCGCGCCTCTAATTCCCGCTCTGTAATCTGCTTGTTTTCGGAACCTTTTATCTGACTGCCGCCCTCTTCTTGACCATCGTCTTTCTTCTGATTAATATTTTTCTCAATATCAACAGCCTCTTCCCACTCATCCAGATTACTGTCAATCACCAGCACTTCTGTCTCCAGATTCTCCCCATCCTTATAGTCAGCCCCTACATACAGCGCTGCCTGGTCATCATAGGTAATCCCTCCAAGATCCGGTGTCATAATCTGGCGGAAGATATAATTCACACTCTCAAGCACCTCTCGCCTGCTTCGGAAGTTCTTATGCAGATCAATCCTCTGCATCTGTCCATCTTCCGTATCATACGTGTTGAATTTCTCCATGAAAAGTTCCGGTCTTGACAGACGGAACCGATAGATACTCTGCTTTACATCCCCCACCATGAATATGTTATAGCGCCCGGATGATACCGTTGATATGCTGGTAAGAATTGCTTCCTGAATCAGATTACTGTCCTGATATTCGTCAATCATAATCTCCAGAAACTGCTGCTGATATTCCCTTGCAACAGCAGACGGCACGAACCCGTCTTCCGTCTTCTCCGTCAGAATCCGAAGTGCATACTGCTCCATATCTGAAAAATCAATCATATTCTGACTGCGCTTCTTCTCTTCGAATCTGCCAGAAAAGGCGCGGACCAGATCTGCCAGTTCCTCCATGGCAGGACGGCATAACTGCATATCTTCCAGAATCCCTTTCGCATCCTGGTAAAAATACTGTTTCACAAGATCCTTAACGATTCCTTTCACTTCCTCACGGATTGCTTTTACTCTTGCAATCTTTTCCTCAGATACCGTCTTATCCCTGTTCGCCGCAAGTCTAACCCAGGATATATCCGCCACCGTTTCCGCCATCTGTTCAAATGTATCGCATGCTATCAATTTTTCTATAACTTTCTGGTCATTTAGAAGCGTCATCTCATAAGCCGTCGGTCCATCCCCATCCTGACAGATCTCAAGTCCCTGATTCAGAAGCATCTGCGCTTCTTTCAGGTATTTCTTCGTATTCTCTATAGCAAGACGAATGTATTCGCTCTCTTCCAATTCCTGTAGATTTTCTATCTGATAGGCTTCTACACATTGCCTGATCCACTCTTCCGGATTCGGATAACTTCTCGAGAATTCATAGATCTTGAGAATCAGTTCCTCGATCTTCTTATCATTCCTTCCACTTCCATATGCCAGAGTAAAGCCCAGGAAACGCTGTTCACCCTGCTGATATCTTTCCTCCAGCACCTCGCCGATCACATCCTGACGCATTAACTTTAGTTCGCCTTCCTCGCCAATCCGAAACCCAGGATCAATATCAATTGCATGAAAATGATCCCGGATCACCGACAGGCAAAAACTATGAATCGTCGTAATCTGGGCATTGTGTATCAGTGTCGCCTGCTGTTTCAGATGCTCGTTGTCCGGGCATTCCTCTAACTTCTTTTCTATCGCATTACGGATACGCTCTTTCATCTCTGCCGCCGCTGCCTCTGTAAATGTTACGATCAGCAGACGGTCTACATCGACAGATTCTGCGTCTGCGGTCAACATGGTAATAATCCGCTCTACCAGAACGGCGGTCTTCCCAGAGCCTGCTGCCGCCGAAACCAGAATATTCCGATTTCTCAGATCGATGACTTTCTTCTGCTCTTCGGTCCATGTAACTCCCATGATCTACGCATCTCCTTCCATTCTACTTATCATCCTCACACTTATCATCCTCACACTTTGCCTTCTCCGCCTCTGCCTTCATTGCAGCCAGCGCCTCTTCTTTGCTCATCTTCCCGATATCTCGATAATGGTAGCCTGGAATCTTAACATCGAATCCACACACATGCCGATACTGGCAATAATCGCATCCCGTCTCCTGTCCTCTCCGATAAGGCACCGTTTCTGTGTTCCCTTCCAGAATCTTTCGATGGGCTTCTTCTACCTTTCTTGCAGCGTGCAGCATCATCGTCTGAAATTCCTCCACTGATACTGCTTTGGAACTCTTGGCAAGGCTTCCATTCTTATTGAATTTCACAGGAACCACCAAGGATTCACCGGCTTGATGATGATCCAAATGCGAAAGCACCTCACCACTTAAATTAATCATTCCATCCGGCTTCAATTCTTTCAAAACTGCTGTCTCTACATTCGTTTCTTCCTGCTTCTCTACGATAGGGTCCTGAATCCGATAGTAAAAGATTCCCGCCGGAACCACTTCCTGCCCCGGATGTTTTCTCTCCTCCGAACGTACAGCAGCATCCATATACACCATCAACTGTAATTGCAGACCATGATACAGCGAAACCACATCGAATGCTTTACTTCCCGTCTTATAATCGACAACCTTCACATAGACTTTGTCCCCGTCTTCACAAGTATCGATCCGGTCAATCTTACCATTCGCGAACCGAAACTCATAGGCAGACGGACGGAAGTCGCCGGCTTCCAGCTGCTTCGTCAGTGCCCATACCGTATGTTCCAGCATCCGCTTCATTCGTACGATCATATACTCATCACGCGCAGAACTATATAAAACAGAATTCCCATAATCTGTAATTGCTTCCTCCACGCTCTCTTCCATATATTCCTTACGCTTCTCATCCGATATCTGCACCCAGTCACAGCCCTCTTTTTCTAATCTCTTTGAATACTTTTCCAAAGCACTGTGACATACATTTCCCAGATCAACTGCCTGGAATTCATACTGCTGCCGTTCTTTAAGATTCAATCCATAGGTCAGGAAATGTGCGAATGCACAGGCAGAGAATCTCTCCATCCTGGTAATGCTCGTTTCAAAATGATCACCGTATAACCGTCTTGCAACCGTTTCCGACAGTCCATCCGTAGGACGCTGATAGTATCCGGCTCTCATCAGGCTTTCTACTTTTTCCTGCCATTTCTCACTTCTTTTATACCATGTATACAATTCTCGCCAGACATCATCCATACCGGTCTTAGAATCCCGAAATCCACGAATCAGATCCTCTATTCCTATCTTCTCCGTCAGTTCACGTTCTTTTAAGGATTTCTCTTCCTCATCCCGGACACCAAGGCATGGATATAATCTACGAAGTTCCTGGATCAGATAAGATGGACGTACGCTCTTTCCATCTGACGACACCTTACTATAATAGACCTCCAGTCTTTCCGAAGGCTTGGTCAGATTCATATAGAGGTAGAATTTCTGAATATATGCCTTCTCCTTTCCTCCCGGTGCCAATGCCAGTTTCTCCTTCTGAAAACGATCTCGGTCACGCTCTGACAACAGCCCCGTTCGAAGCAGAGAACCCGGCAGATACGTATCATTGGCTCCCAGGAAGAACAGCGCTTTGATATCCTTAAGCCTGGTACGCTCTACATCTCCTGCTACTACCTGATCTACACTTGGTGGAATCACTCCCACCCTGGCTTCTTCCAGACCTGCATCCAGGAGTTTACAATATTCATTCAGACTAACCGGCTCATCTCCCAGAAGTTCGACGAATTTGTCGAATAACTCCACAACAATCCGATACACCTGGGCATATTCTTTCGCCAGCGCCAATTCTCCGGCTGCCTGGAATTCCTCTTCCTGCTGTTTCAGCCGCACCTGAAGATTCTCACGAACCATGAATTCATATACTGCAAGGGTAATGTCCTTAACCGTCTTCTGACGCTGCCTCAGCACATACATCAGTGGATCCACCTTCTCCACCATTGTAACCCGGTAATGATTCATCCGTTCCAGGTCTTCCTCCTTCATTCCTGTCAGACGGCGCATCCATCTTTCCTGCCATTTCTTATAGCCCTTGATTCCAAGACCGAGGATATAATTCTCCAGTTCATCCACCTCTTCATAAGTGAAGCCAGCCAGATTCGTACGCAAGAAGCGGAACACACTCTCATAAGTAAAATTCTGCTCTGCCATATTCAGAAGGCTTCGGATATATTCTACAAATGAATTCAGCAATATGCTCCTCTTGTGATCCATGAATACCGGGATATCATAGAGAGTAAATGCCTGCTCCAGATAATCTCCATATACATCCATGTTGCTTGCAATCACACCAATATCCCGGTAGCGATAACCTTCCTTCCGCACCAGTGCCCTTATCTCTCCCACTAACGCAAACGCCTCTTCCCTCGGATTCCTTGCCACATGGATGCCAATTGCATCCTGCTCTTTGCCAAAAGTACCTGCATCATATCGGAACAGATTCCGTTCAAGGAATGCCAGCGCATCCTTACTCCGGAACCGGTATGCCGGCTTATCATACAGGCATACTGGTTCCTCTATCTCCACCTTCGCTTCCCTTGCCAACTGAATTAGCGTGGTCACCATATGCTTACTTAAGGCAAATAGTTGATACGGATGGCGGTACACATAAGGATTCTCTCTGTCATCCATAGTTACCGTTATCATGACCTTGCGGCAATGAACCATAAGTTCCATCAGAAGTCGGTTCTGCACCGGAGTGAATCCCGTGAAGCCATCCAGCACAACGGTACTGTTTTTCAACAGTTCAGACTGCCGGATGACTCTGCTTAAGGCATCCAGCAGTTCTTCTTTTGTAATATATCTCTTCTCCAGATACTCCGTAAAACCATGATACAGAATCTGGATATCTTTTAATTTATAATAGAGTTTGGACTGCTCTCCTGCCGTCTCCATTACCCGCTCAAGTTCTTCTTCTCCGATATCATACTGGGTGAATTCCGAGATGACTGATTTTACCTCACCGATATACCCAAGTTTCTTGATATTCCCCCGAAGTACGGTCAGATCCTCTTCATAATCACCTGCAATCTTGCGCAGAATCAGATTCTTCCCCTCATCATCTAGTACAGGCAGGGTCTCTCCGCCTGTTTCTTCGAACACGCGATAAGCAAGACGTCCAAAACTAAGAACATCGATATTCATAATGCCATGGCGAGGATGCATCGTGACAAGATCCTTTTGAGTCTGCATCGTAAACTGCTCCGGCACAAGGACAATATAGTTCTGCTCTGGATGAACCATAGATTCATCTATCACATGCTTGTAAAGATAGTATGATTTTCCCGAACCTGAAGGTCCGAATATAAATTGTAAAGGCACAGGTCTTCCCTCCTTATGTCCAGTATAGCATATAGTTAAATCATCATAACAAATGACTGACTGCCCGTTTTGACAATTATAGTTCAGTATAACATAAAATCGTGGAAGTGACCAATGAATGTATTGCCAAGCAGATGCAACGTCAAGAAGAGGCATATCCCACGCAAATAGTGCAACGTTCCGGTGAAAGTTCACCTTAATTATTTGCTTAGGGACATGCCTCTTCTTGGCACTGCTGTTTGCTGGCAAAGGATAGGCAGATTATGGAACTACTAACTTTACCAAGGATTATGTGTTATAGTGATTTTTTTAGATAATAGCGGGTATGACCTTTGGGGCAGCCTTCTAGAATTCCAAATACTTCATACCCTAATTTTTCGTAGAATTCTTTTGCCTGAAAGTCGAAGGTGTCCAGGTGGATCAGGGTTGCCTGGTTTAATCTGGCATCTGCTTCTACGTCCTGCAGTAATGTTCTGCCCAGACCGTTTCCACGGCTTTCTTCGGATACCCATAGGCTGTCTACATATACGCAGTTCCAGCAATACATCTTAGCGATGATGCCTCCGATGATCTTGCCCTCCTCATTCACAGCCTTTCTGCTTAGATCCAGGAGGAGTTCTTCCTGTTCGGATGGCACCTTGGTCAGATTATATGCGACTAAATTATCCACAATATATGTTTTATCCTCTTCGCTGCAAGATTGCACATGGTACATTATAAACTCCTCAATTTTTCTGCGAACTCATTACTCAGCGTAATCTTCGCTACATAGAATACATCTCCGGTCATATATATATTCCAGTCATCTTCGATTTCCACCTGAAGATCTCCGCCCGGCATATGCACGATTACTTTATTGTTCGTCATTCCAAGTTTGTATGCTACGCCTGCTGCCGCGCATGCACCGGTTCCGGATGCCAATGTATAGCCTGCGCCTCTTTCATAGATCTCGATTGCGACATGCTCTTTATCGATTACTTTCATAATCTGTGTATTCACACGATTCGGGAAATATCTTGCCATCTCTGCATAATCACCGATCTTACATACCAGAGGCTTGGAGATCTCACGCATTGGAATTACACAGTGCGGATTACCAATTGAGACACAAGTCACCGGATACAGGGTTCTTCCGAATACCATATCTTCGTTAATAACCTCTCTGCTATCTCCTGTTACCGGAATATCATCACTCCTGAAAGATAATTTACCCATAGATACACGGAGGCGGCTGCCGTCCTCATTGAGGAAGGTTACTTCTGCCGGTCCATTTCCTGTATATAATTTAAAATGTTTCTTCTGCACGTAACTTGCATCTTTCAGATATTTCGCAAAGATGCGGACACCATTACCGCTGGTCTCAGACTCGCTTCCGTCCGGATTCCATACCTTCACATACATACCATCCTCTTTCAGGATTGGTCCTTCCAGCACTCCATCTGATCCAAGTCCTGCATTACGGTCGCAGATCATCTTTACATTCTCTGATGTTAATTCCAATTCATTTTTATTCGGGTCAAACACAACATAATCATTCCCCAGCCCGTGATAACGCTCCAATACAACCTTCATAGCATACCTCCATATACGAATCATCTTACTTACATAATAACAGGCATTATTTCCCGAATCAATGTAATTCATGCCAATTATATTGCAAATAATGCCATTTTCTATTATCATTATTTTAAGATATAAAACTCGTAATCATCCATTTTCAAATGAACTTTACCGGAATATGAGATCATGCATTCTAGGGAGGAAACTCATGGAGCAATATGTAAAAAAGGGCTATCTAAACAGCGAATTCCGCCTCTTCCATCTCACCGACCAGGAGACCCGCGAGGTAGAATACCACTATCATGACTTTGATAAGATCACCATCTTTATTAACGGACAGGTCAATTACATGATTGAAGGGAAATCCTACGCTTTAAAGCCTTACGATATTGTACTTGTACGGCATAATGACATTCACAAACTAACAGTGGACAACTCAAGCCTTTACGACCGGATTATCGTCTACATCTCGCCAAATTTCATGAACGCCTATAAGACAGACTCCTATGACCTCAGTTACTGTTTTCAAAAGGCAGAAGAAGAGCAGTCCAATGTCTTACGTATTCCTTCCCTTGAGAAGAGTTCCCTGTTCCGCTCCATTACCCGGCTTGAGCATTCCTTCTCCGATGACGGATATGCAGCCGAACTCTACCGCCAGGTTCTGTTCCTGGAATTCATGATCCATCTGAACCGTGCTGCCAGAAAGAACCGGCTGGAATTCATCGACACTGCCGGCAGCAACACGAAAATCCTGGATATCCTGCAGTATATCAATGAGAATCTGAGCGAAGAACTAAGTATAGATACCCTTGCAGAGCATTTTTACATCAGCAAATATTATATGATGAGACTATTCAAGCAGGAGACCGGCTATACTCTGGGACATTACATCTCACAGAAACGGCTCCTGCTTGCAAAAGAACTGATATTATCCGGCGTGCCAGGCGCGCAGGCTTGTTTTGATTGCGGTTTTAAAGATTATTCCACATTCTCCAGAGCTTATAAGAAATTCTTTGATGAATCCCCACGGGATACCTTGACTTTGTCATAGATCTCTACCGGGACGTAAGCCCTTACGAAGATTCCATCTTCCCGGTATTCTTCTTCCTGTAGTTCTCCGTATTTACGGATGAACTGGATCTTTCCTGCTTCCTGATAAGAATAAAGATTCTCAATAGCGATCTTCTGCTCTCTTAAGACCGCCTCTATCGTCTTAAGAAGTTCCGGAATGCCGGCAAATGTCTTCGCAGATATCTTCACCGTATAATCTGCGTGGAAATCCCGGATAATCTTATCACCATCCACCTTGTCTTGCTTATTGAATATCGTAATAATCGGCTTATCGGTCACTTCCAGATTCTGCAATGTCTCATACACCGTATACATCTGCTCATCCATCTGTGGATTCGCCGTATCTACCACATGTAAAATGATGTCGGCATACTTCGCCTCTTCAAGCGTACTGCGGAATGCCTCGATCAGATGATGCGGCAGTTTACGGATGAAGCCGACGGTATCCGTCAAAAGTATCTCCTGCCCGCTTGGCAGTTTCAATTCTCTGGTAGTTGGATCAAGGGTTGCGAATAACTTGTCCTCTGCAAGTATCCCTGCACCTGTCAACGCATTCAACAACGTAGACTTTCCTGCATTCGTATAACCAACAATTGCCGCAACAGGAACATGATTCCTGCTCCTCTGCTCCCTTGTTACTTCCCGGTGACGCTTCACATCTTTTAACTCTCGATTCAACTGGGCAATCCGGCTCTTAATCAATCTTCGGTCTATCTCCAGTTTCTTCTCACCCGGGCCTCTGGTTCCGATTCCACCGCCAAGCCTTGACATCGCCGTACCGAATCCGGTAAGCCGTGTCTGACGGTACTTAAGCTGAGCCAGTTCCACCTGGATCTTACCCTCACTGGTGGATGCCCTGGCAGCAAAGATATCCAGGATTACCAATGTACGGTCCATCACCTTCGCATCCAGTTCATCCTGAAGATTCTTCATCTGTGCCGGCGAAAGTTCATCATCACAAATAATACCTGTTGCGTCTAATTCCCACAACAGGTCTTTTACTTCTTCTATCTTTCCTTTTCCAATATAAGTTCCCGGATGCATCTGCTCCCTGTTCTGTATCACCATCCCCACAGTCTCGGCACCCGCTGTAGATGCCAGATCTCTTAACTCCTCCAGGGATTTTAAAGTATCATCCTGATCCGAGAGGCTTACGCCAACCAGAATAACGCGCTCCGTCTCTTTTGCCAAATCTATCATCTGCTATACCTCACTATACCCAATGCATTTTCCCGATAGCCGCACAGCACTCTATTGCCACCGGTATGTACTATCTCGTCTCCAGGAATTCCAATTCCTTCTGCGCAGCCGCATCATCCGGATAATCCGCAATATACTCCCTTAACTTCGTCTTGGCGCTCTCCCAGTCTTTGGACTGTTCGTACGCCGCGATCATATTATACCGCATCTCCCGGATCAATTCTTCGCTATTGTCTTTCATTTCAACTCCAATACGGAAATAATTCAGAGCCATCGTAGGATCATTCAGCCTAAGTTCACAGCATCCCAAAAAATTATAAAGTGTTCCCGTCTTCTTTGCACCATGATCTAACGCATCCTCAAATGCATCTAATGCACCTTCATAATCCGCCTGCTCCCACTTGGCAATCCCGATGCCACGATAGGCATCTCCTGTATTCACATCTTTTTCAATTGCCTTTTCAAATTGTTCGATTGCTTCTTTATACTGCCCATTCTCCAGATATTCTACTCCCTTTTCTGAGGGATTTCCCACACAGCCTGTCAGCCATAGCCCTGCAATCATCACAGACAGCATAATCCTGATACGCTTCATATTTCCTCCTATACAGTATATCTTGCTACCCATACAGCATTCAGGATTGCAGCGAACATAACACCTACTTCTGCCAATATCGCTTCCCACATACCAAAATACCCTATCACCGCAAGAATTAATATCAATACTTTTATAATCAGTGCAAAAGAAATATTCTGACTTACAACTCGAAGTGTCTCTTTTGCAATCTTAATGGCATCTACAATTCTGGGGAGTTCGTCTTCCATTAAGACAACATCTGCTGCCTCAACCGCAGCCGCCGCTCCCAATGCACCCATTGCAATTCCGACATCCGCTCTTGCCAGAACCGGTGCGTCATTAATACCATCTCCTACACACACCAGACGCTCCGTACTGTCCTGAAGACTTAAGAAATCCTCTACCTGCTCAAGTTTGTCTCCCGGCATCAGATCTGCATATACATAATCCATCTTTAGTTTCTTTGCTATCGGGACACTGCCACTCGCCGTATCTCCAGTAAGCATCACTAATACTGCATTACATTTATCTTTCAGATACCTGAGTGTATCTCTAGCATCTTCCTTGATCGAATCTGCGATCACAATATATCCTGCATATTTATCTCCAACTGCAACATAGACAACCGTGCCTAACTGATTAACATCATCACACAGTATCCTCTGCTTCTCCATCAATTTCTTATTGCCGACATAGACACGATTCCCTTCAAAAGTAGCATTCACTCCATATCCTGGAATCTCACGCATCCGGTAAACCTTGCCTTTATCAATCTTGCCACCATAAGCTTCCATCAGCGACAGAGCGATTGGATGATTCGAATAGCATTCTACATGCGCGGCAATCCTCAACAGTTCCTCATTCGATATGCCGACAGCCTTGACTTCCTTGACTTTGAATATTCCTTCTGTCAGAGTACCTGTCTTATCAAATATGAATGTATCCGCTTTCGCCAGATCTTCCAGATAATTACCACCCTTGACCACGATCCCCTGGCGGGCTGCAGACGCAATGCCCCCGAGAAATGCAATCGGTATGGACAGTACCAGACCACATGGACATGCCACTACAAGGAATATTAAGCCACGATAGATCCAGGTATCCCAATTCCCATAAGAAAATGATAATGGCGGATAGATCATGACTGCCAATGCGCACACCAGCATCACCGGTGTATAGATCTTAGAAAACCTCGTAATGAACGTCTCGCTCTCTGCCTTCTTATTCTGCGCATCCTCAACCATCTCCATGATTCTTGATACTGTTGAATCCACATATAATTCCAGCACTTTGGCTTCAATCACTCCACTCAAATTAATACAGCCGCTATAGATCTTATCTCCCGGCCACGCACTCTGAGGAATCGCTTCTCCTGTCAGTGCCTTCGTATCTATACTCGTCGTTCCTGACGTAATCACAGCATCCACCGGAATCCGTTCTCCCGGCTTTATCACAATCGTATGACCTGGCTTCAGAGCAGACGGATCTACCGTGAACTCCTTGCCATGAACCTTTCTGGTCGCATACTCCGGACGGATATTCAGCATCTCCTTAATATAACGCTTCGCATTATCTGTAGAATATGCTTCAAATATCATGCCCAGTTCAAAAAGAAGCATCACAAGTACACCCTCGACATATCTTCCGATTCCCAACGCTCCAATAGTCGCAAGAATAATCAGAGTATATTCCGTCAGGAACTTCTTCTGCATAATATCCTCCTGCAGCCTCTTAAATGCATCGAATCCAACAATCAGATATGCAATAAGAAACCATATGAACTTAGCACGGTCCGTCAACATATAATGTGTGGTCGCTGCTGCGGCACACACATAGATGATCACTCCCGTCAGATATATGATACCTCTTCTTTTTAATTCCTCAGTCATACTGTTTTTTCCCTTTTATAACTAACTGTTAACAACTATATGAAGATTATTCCGTAATATGCTCCATTCCCTGACTGATAATGGTCTGAATATGACCATCCGCCAAAGAATAATAGACCGTCTTCCCTTCTCTTCGGTTCTTCACCAGTTTCATCTGCTTCAAAACCCGAAGCTGATGTGAGATGGCCGACTGCGTCATCCCTAAGACCTCAGCAAGATCACAGACACACATCTCTGACTCCAACAGCACACACAGAATCTTAATCCTCGTTGGGTCTGCGAACACCTTATAGAAATCTGCCAGTTCCTTCAATCGTTCTTCCTCCGGCATCTTCTTTTGCACCATGCGTACCGCATCATCATGGACACATGTAACTTCGCAGCACTCGACTTCTGTCTTCTTCATACTATTCTTCCTTTCATGATGATAGACATACTTAATTGTGAAATTCTGCCTATTTGTTAATTATGCCAAATGGTGTCAGTTATTTCAACCATTTGGCATAAAATGAAACTAAAATTAATATTTTCGTAACTATTTCTTTCGTGTATACAGTACACGGATAGAGTTCAACACACACAGCATTGCAACTCCCGTATCAGCAAATACTGCCATCCACATATTCGCATATCCCGCGAATCCGAGAATCATAATTAAGAACTTAATCACCAATGCGAATACTACATTCTCCATTGCAATGGTTCCCGTTCTTCTGGCGATGCCGACTGCCTCCGGTATCGCATCCATCGAAGAGGTCATGAATACTACATCTGCCGCTTCTATGGCTGCATCTGCGCCGCTTCCCATCGCTGCTCCTACATCTGCTCCTGCAAGCACAGGTGCATCGTTAATACCATCTCCTACGAACATAACCGCACCATGCTTGCTTCGGATATCCTTAAGATGGCTTAATTTTTCCTGCGGAAGAAGCTGGGCGTGGACTTCGTCAATTCCCGTCTGCTTCGCCACTGCCATTGCATTATCTTTCGCATCTCCTGTCAGCATTGCAGTGATAAGATTCTGAGACTTCATCCTCTTTACTGCTCCAAATGCTTCTTCCTTGATTACATCTGCAACTACCAGATATCCCACCAGTTCTCCGTCTACCGCAACCAAAACCTCTGTCCCATAAGCATCACTTTGATATCTGCTGGTATCTACGTCATACATCTCAAGAAGTCCTCTGCTGCCACAAAGCACCGTTCCTTCCGGGAACACTGCCCGGATTCCCTTACCGGAGATCTCTTCCGCATCAGATGGTCTTACCAATGTAAGTCCCTGCTCTCTGGCTGCTGTTACAATACTTCTTCCGATCGGATGCGTAGAACTCAATTCACAATCTGCCGCCATTGTCAGAATCTGCTTCTCTGTAAGTCTCTTAAGCGCCACCGTCTTCTGTACTACAAAATTACCCTTCGTGATGGTTCCGGTTTTATCCATAACCACAGTTTTGATATCTTTCAGCGCTTCAATCGCTACTCCGCCTTTGAATAGGATTCCCTGCTTAGAACCAGCGCCTATTCCCGAGAAGAATGCCAGCGGAACACTTAATACCAGCGCACACGGACAACTGATAACCAAGAATGTAATCGCTGTATAGATCCAGTAATTCCAGTCCCCCGTTACCAGCGACGGAACAACCGCGGTAAATATCGCAGCAGCCACCACGATCGGAGTATAGATTCTGGCGAATTTCGTAATGAAACGGTCAATCTTCGGCTTGCTTGCCGCCGCGTTCTCCACAGAATCCAGGATACGGGTTACCATAGATTCACCAAGCGGCTTTTGCACCTCTAATTTCAAAACACCCAGATCATTCACACAGCCTGAATAGACTTCCGTTCCAGGATATACATTCACCGGAACCGGCTCTCCGGTTACAGGAGAAGTATCAATCTGGCTCTGTCCTTCTACAATCTTGCCATCCAGAGGAATTCTGTCTCCCGGGCGAATCAGAATAATATCTCCAACTTTTGCATCCTTCGCAGGAATACTCTCGACATCATTACCTCTGATCAGATTCACAACCTCCGGTCTTAGATCAACCGCTTCCATAATCTGAGAACGGCTGCGGCTTACCGCAATATCTTCGAACACTTCGCCGATCCGGTAGAACAGCATTACACCTACAGCTTCAGCAAAATCACCGATTGCGAATGCTGCCAGTGTTGCCACACTCATCAGGAAATTCTCATCAAATACATGCCCTTTTGCCAGATTCTTAACCGCAGTCCACACAATCTCCAATCCCAGAATCACATATGCCACTACGAACAGGATACTGCTGACAATAGAATCCGGCATCATATGTTCCAAAACTTCTCCGGCTGCAAATAACACTGCACCTGCTACTATCTTAAGAATCTCTTTCTTATTCTCCTCCAGCGGACTTTCTTTCTTCTTCGACGACACAGTATCTTCCCTAGGAATAACCAGTACATCCTCCTCAATCGAAGAACAGATTCTTCTGAATTCCGGGAGCAATTCATCCTGATGATCGGCGGCTACCGCCAACTGCTTGGTGGCATACGTGATTGTAGCTGCTTTCACACCTGGCAACTGCCGAATCTGTCGTTCCATCTTCGCTGCACAGTTGGCACAGCCAAGATTTTCAAGAATGTAGATTCGTTTCTCTACACCTTCCGGCATCGGTAATACTTCCTGCGGTTCTATCGCTTCATGATCGTGACCGCAGCAGCAATCTCCGTGATCGTGGTGATGGTGATGATGTTCATGCTCATGATGGTTGTGCCCACAGCCACATTCTTCCTCACAATCATGGTGATGATGGTGCTCATGCTCGTGGTCATATGTATCTTTCAATTCTTTTTCTTGCTCTCCCATAATTAGCCCTCCTGAATAATTTCTTATCAGTAATCCCTTGACATATGAACAATTATTCATATGTTCATGTTTTTTATTTAATCACGTAAGTGTATATTTGTCAATATATATTTCTCAATTTCGTAAAAACGTGGAACATTACAAAAAGAGCGTTAATTCCAATTCCGAAATTAACGCTCTTCGTATTTCAAAAATCTACCATCTCTGCTGATTCTCTCGACTATTCTCCACCGCACAGGAAATCGCTTCATTATACGTCGGGTGTGCCCGCATCGCATACATCAACTGCGAAGAGGTCAAGCCATTCGCAATCGCCGTAGCCAGTTCTCCAATCATATCCGTTGCACGATGACACATCAACTGCGCTCCAAGAAGCACATCACTATCAGCGGCAAATAATACCTTAATGAATCCTCTCTCATCTTTGGATATGATTGACTGTCCATTCACATCCATGACATACTTCCCACACCGAAGCGGGATTCCCTTCCTGCGTGCTTCTTCCTCTGTAATTCCCACAGACGCGATCTCAGGATCTGTATACAGACAGCTTGGTACAATCGAGATAGACGTAAACAGACAACTTGGCACCATCTCGATGATTACAGATGGGTTCACATCATTCATACGCTCTACTACATAGGTTGCCTGTGCAGATGCAACATGCGCCAACTGGATTCCTCCGATTACATCTCCGATTGCATAGACTCCCGGCATATTCGTCATGTAGAAATCATCTACCATGATTCTGCCCCTCTCCATCTTGATCGGAACATCCGGATCGAATAGGCCTTCCGTATTCGCAATTCTTCCTACGGATACCAGCACGGCATCTACTTTTGTTTCCTGATTCTTTCCCTGATATACATAACGACAGCACAAACCTTCTTCCTGCTTCGTTACTTCTTCCAATATACTCTCTTTACAGATCTTAATTCCGCGGCCCACCAGGATCTCCTCCAGCGCATCTGAGAATTCCCGATCCATATTCGGAAGCAGACGATCCGACAATTCCACAATCGTCACCTCACAGCCAAGGGCATTGAACACCGTGGCAAGTTCGATTCCGATCACGCCTCCGCCAAGAATCAGAAGCCTTTTATATCTGCTCTCATTGGATGTCAGCAATTCCTCGCTCGTCATAACGCCCGGCAGATCCATTCCCGGAATATCTATCATCCGTGCTTTCGCGCCTGTCGCAATCAGAATGTGTTTGCCCATATAATATTCGGTTGTCTGATCCGGCATCACAATCCTCACTCTTCTGTCACTTTGGATGGTTGCCATACCTCTTACGGTATCAATGCCAAGTTCTGCGAACTCTTTCTCTAGTTCCTCCCGCATCTTTGCCGCAGACAGATCCTTATATTCATAGATCTTCTGCAGATCGAACCCTACCTCTTTTGCAGACAGCCCAAACTTCTCACATTCTGTCATCTCACGGTATAGGGTTGCAGCATGCACCAATGCTTTGGTCGGGATGCATCCGCGATTGATGCAGGTTCCTCCAACTTCATTCTTATCAATAATGGCTACGGACATTCCCAGTTTCGCAGCCTTCTTTGCTGCCACATATCCGCCGGGACCTGCACCAATAATTACAAGGTCATATTGTTTTATCATCATATTCCTCCCTGTTATCTATTCAATCTGCCAGTCAATCGGTTCGATTCCATGCTCCTTAAGAAATGCATTCGTCTGACTAAACGGCTTGCTTCCAAAGAATCCTCTGTAGGCTGAAAGCGGACTTGGATGAGGAGCCTTCAGAATCAAATGCTTCGAATTCGTCAACATCTTCTCCTTCCGCTGCGCCGGCGCTCCCCAAAGTATAAATACAATCGGTCGATCCTGGCCGTTCAGTGCCATAATTGCAGCATCCGTGAATTCCTCCCAGCCGATTCCCCGATGGGAATTCGCCTGATGCGCCCGCACGGTAAGCACGGTATTGAGCATCAGCACTCCTTGCTCTGCCCATTTGGTCAGGCATCCGTGATTTGGAATCGTACAGCCCAGATCATCGTGAAGTTCCTGATAGATATTCACAAGGGACGGCGGAATCTCCACACCCTTCTTCACTGAGAAACACAGACCATGCGCCTGTCCATTGTTATGATAAGGATCTTGTCCCAGTATCACAACTTTTACACTATGTAACGGTGTCAGATGGAACGCATTAAAGATATCGTTCGCCGGAGGAAAGATCAGCCTTGTCTTATACTCCTGATTCACCGTTTCGAATAATTTCTTATAATATGGCTTCCGAAACTCTCCCTGGAGCGCTTCCAGCCAATCATTATTAATTGCCGCCATTGCTAATTACTCCTCTTATGTAATGAGCATACTGTACTATAAACGTACAGACACGCCTCTCTGATGAAGATATTCCTTCACCTCTTTGATCTCCAATTCTTTATAATGGAACAGAGATGCTGCAAGTGCTGCATCCGCATTACCATCTGTTAGTGCTTCATAGAAATGCTCTAAAGTTCCGGCACCTCCGGAAGCAATCACCGGAATGGATACTGCATCCGCAATGGCTCTGGTCAGTTCCAAATCATATCCTGCTTTCGTGCCATCACAATCCATGCTGGTAAGAAGAATCTCGCCTGCACCTAATGCCTCCACCTTCGAAGCCCACTCAAGCGCATCGATTCCTACATCCACACGTCCACCATTCTTATAGATATTCCAGCCGCTTCCATCTGCTCTCTTCTTCGCATCGATCGCGACTACCACGCACTGGCTTCCGAACTTATCTGCTGCATCCGAGATCAGCCTTGGTGTATTGATCGCAGATGAATTAATGGATATCTTATCCGCACCTTCTCTTAACAACGCCTTAAAATCATCCACTGTTCGGATACCGCCGCCTACCGTAAATGGAATAAATACCGTCTCCGCGACCTTGCGAACCATATCCACCACCGTCTCTCTGGCATCAGAAGACGCCGTAATATCCAGGAATACAAGTTCGTCCGCTCCCGCCTTATCATATGCTTTTCCAATCTCCACCGGATCTCCGGCATCTCTTAGATCCACAAAATTCACGCCTTTTACAACTCTGCCGTTATTGACATCCAGACATGGAATAATTCTCTTTGTATGCATACGTCCTATCCTCCGTCTATATTTCCACAAAATTCTGAAGTATCTGAAGTCCTACATCGCTGCTCTTCTCCGGATGGAACTGGCAGGCGAATACATTCCCCTGTTCAACCGAGGCATGAATATGCGTACTATACTCTGTCGTAGCTGTCACTATTCCTTCATCTGCAGCCTTCAGATAATAAGAATGCACAAAATATACATACGGTTCATCCGGCAGATTCTGGAGTAATCTTCCATGATTCTGAAGCGCAAGAGAATTCCATCCCATATGCGGAATCTTAAGTCCTTCCTGATCCGGTATCCGAAGGATCTCTCCCTTTAAGATGCCAAGCCCTTCGACGCCCGGCGCCTCATCGCTTCTTTCGAATAAAAGCTGCAGTCCCAGGCATATGCCAAGAAACGGCTTACCGCTGTCTACCACCTCATGAATCACATCACAAAGCCCATATTGGTGAAGTTTGCCCATGGCATCTCCAAAAGCACCTACTCCCGGAAGAATCACCTTATCTGCATTAAGGATCGTCTCTCTGTCTCTTGTGATCACCACGTCCTGCCCTAAGAGCAGCATGGCTTTCTCAACACTTTTGATATTGCCTGCATCGTAATCTAGTATTGCTATCAATGTCCTAATCCGCCTTTCCTTCATCTTCCCCCGTATCTGATACTTTTATACGCATCTTATAACAACGGCTTACATTACTATGCGCTTATTGTACATCAAGTTCAAACCAGAATTCAACACCATTGTCATAATTATTTACCCCATACTCCTGATGGAAGGATTCCATGATGGCTTTCACGATAGACAGACCGATTCCATTGCCTCCATATTCTCTTGTATGTGCCTTATCCACTTTGTAGAATTTGTCCCAGATATGCTCTACATCCTCCCCGGGTATCGGATTGCCGGTATTGAAGACAGTCACTTTTGCCTTGCCGCTTTCCACCTGTATCTTCACTTCTACAATCTTTTCTTCATTCACATGATGGAAGGCATTGCTGACATAATTACGAACCACCTGCTCTACCTTGAATTCATCTGCCCACACATAGACCGGGTCTGCCTGCCGGAAGATGACATGAATATTCTCCTGCTGCGCAAGAATCTCCATACTTTGCAGGACTCCACCCACAAGTTCTGTCAGATTGAACCGTTCGAATACGATATCATCATCCCCGAATTCCAATTGGTTCAACTCCAGCAGATTCTTCACCATCTGATTCATCTTCACGGCTTCATCCATGATCACATCACAATAGAACTCCCTGCTCTCAGGGTCATCACTGACGCCCTCTTTCAGTCCTTCTGCGTATCCCTGGATCAATGCGATCGGAGTCTTCAATTCATGGGATACATTTCCCAGGAATTCGTTGCGCATCTGTTCCAACTTGTCCTTCTGCTCAATGTCCTCCATCAGCCGGTTATTCGCACTCTTAAGTTCTGATATCGTACTTTCTAACTTCTCAGACATCCGATTGAAGTTCGCTCCCAGTTCTCCGATCTCGTTGCTGCCTCCGCTGGTGTATTTGGCATCGAATTCCAGGTCAGCCATACGGTCAGACAATGCTGCAAGTTCCAGGATCGGATCTGTAAGTTTCTTCGAAAAATACCAAATTGACACGACGGCCAATAGAATCAATATGCTTCCAATATAAAGGAGAAAACGATTCGAGATTGCCGCACTTTCCTTAATGCTTTCTAATGGGCTTCTGAGCAAGAACTGGCTTCCATCATCAAGCGTCCCCCACATCTCGATATAATCCGTCTTATTCCAGGGATCATAAGACTGATTAATCTGATAAACATCTGTACTTTCTAATACTTCGCTCTTTTTCTGTGCCTGGTTCAACAGATATCCAATCAATTGATTCTTAAGCTGATCCTTGTCATGCACATTCGTATGCACTCTGCCTGATCCATCCTCTACAAGATAGGATATGTTGTATTTTTCAGCCATATAGAACAGATTCCCTGATATCGCCTCATCCCCCAGACTGCCTGCTTCTGTCGCCTGATTCAGTTCCTCGTATATATCAATAAACTGCATCTCTTTATTACCGATATAATATGGTTCCAAGAACTTCACGTTAATGATAAAAAGTGCTGCCACAAGAAAAACCAGAAGTCCCAGGAAGACGGTAATCATCTGCCGCTTGATAGAATGCTTCATCTTATTCCACCTCGAATTTGTATCCCATGCCCCAGATTGTCTTGATATAATTGCCTTTGTCACCCAACTTGCTTCTTAACTTCTTCACATGGGTATCAATGGTTCTTGCATCACCAAAGTAATCATAATTCCATACATTATTCAGGATCTTCTCTCTGGACAATGCAATCCCCTGATTCTCGACAAAATACGCCAACAATTCAAACTCCTTAAAACTAAGTTCGATCTCTTTCCCATCGATCTTCACCTGATGTGCAGACTTGTCAATACAGATCCCACCGGCATCTACCGTCTCTGATATATCCAACGCATGAGAGCGCCTTAAGATTGCCTCTACCCTTGCCACAAGGATCTTCGGACTGAACGGCTTTGAGATATACTCATCCACTCCCAATTCAAAGCCCTGCAGTTCATCCCGTTCTTCAGAGCGAGCCGTAAGCATAATGATCGGCACCTTGGAAGACTGACGTACTTCTCGGCACACCTGCCATCCATCCATCTTCGGCATCATTACATCCAGGATAAGTAACGCTATCTCTTTATCCTCATAGAAGCGTTCCATCGCCTCTATGCCATCTGCTGCCTCCAGCACCTGATACCCCTTCCGTTCCAGAAAATCCCGGACTAATTTGCGCATTCTGCTCTCATCATCTACTACCAATATCTTAATCTTCTCCATATCGTACAACCTCCATCCGAAGTTCTTGAATCCACTGACTATATATCATCCTGTAACGCACACTCACCCAAAAGCGTGTACCACAAGAAACTCATATAAGTGTATCATACCAGGTAAATATGTCATTTGTGTGAAAATATTGAATTCTCCGGATAATTATCCTTCTCTTCCACTCCACTCTCAGTACTTCAGATCCAGAGAACTGTCCAGCATATAGACTCCGCTTACAGTCTCATCCTCCAGCATCTTAAGCAATTCCTGCTTCGTGGCATAGACCACCGTTCCGTAACTATTAACTCCATTCTCTTCTATATAATGAAGCGCCGATTGATATTTTACCTTATTCACAACATTCTCACCCGGAACATCCGAATCAAATATTCCCAGGAATTTCTCATGATCCATCATGTAATTCAACATAGACATCACATGTTTCTCATACACCTCTGCCGGAGCATTGTCATAATCCTCATACTGGAACACATCCAGATACGGATATTTCTCCTGGTCATAACAATCTGTCAATACATATCCCGCCTGCTTCGGGCAGAATCCCCAGTAACCTCCCGAATGACCATCATCATCTACCATAAGCGGACAATATAGATAATAGGCATCGTATTTCCCCATGAATTCTATCAGTTCTTCAAGATTCTTCGTATCATCAAACGAGATTGCCGCACGTATCATCATCGCCTCAGGAATATCCTCTAATTTTTTTCGTGCATCCTCTGCCTTCATCGCGCAGCTTCCTCCCTGTTGCCGGTATGTGAACGCATTATCAGGAAAATCTGACCGGTTCCAGTTCAGATCCTGACGATAGAGATGGTTCCTTACCAGTTCCAGTGGATGATGTGTAATCTCTCCATTAATCTGGGTCTGAACGTCTATCGTATATCTGCCATATCCTTCCGGTCTGATCCCCACATCTGCGAATCCTTTATCCCCACAGAACAACTCCATGTATACCGACATCGTCAACTGGAACGGAGAATATATGACAGCCGACTGTGTCTCTTCATCCACAATCTCAATATTTTCAGACGGATTGTAACACACTTTGTCAAGCAGCGGAGATAGACCATACAACAGCAGAAGTACTACGACAATCACCACTGCACCGGTAACCGCTGCATATCTTCGAAATTTCCTGCTGACAGCCTTAGATACCTCTTTGCTTAAGTCCTGCCTCTTTAAGTCCCTAGATCTCGCCCCTTTTCCCTGTTCGTCTTTACGCTCCTCGTCGCCCTCTTCCTCGTATAATTCCTGATCCAGGCTATCATCCAGATGTCCAAGCAGCACCTGCATCTTCTCAAGATCCTCCCGAATCTGTTCCGCCTCTTCTTTTCCCAACTCACCACTTAGATATTTTCGAAATCTCTCTTCATATCTCATACCTTCACCTGCTTTCTATTCTTTATACCTATCCTTCATTTTCATCCAACATTCTCTTAAGTTTCTGCTTGGCACGATATAGGATTACTCTTGTGTTACTGTAACTTAGATTCAGGACTCTGCTGATTGCATCCTGAGATAATCCGGCAAAATAATAGAGTTCTACCGCCTCGCGTTCCGTATCCTTGAGCCTTAGGATCGCCCGGTATAGTCTCTGATTCTGCTCTTTCCTGATTATCTGCTCCAGGATCTCTTCTCCTCCATCCGTTACCTCTGATTCTTCCCATCCGGCAATCCTTTTCTCTCTGCGCCATAGATCCAGATACAGATTCCTCGCTACTACCAGAAGCCATGGCAGCATCGCATCCCCTGCTTTCTCCGCTGTACAGAATGCTTTAAGGAATGTCTCCTGCATCAGATCCTCCGCCAGCGCATGGTTGTGACAAAGGGAATAGAGATAGAGGTAGACTTGCTTTGTGTATTTGCGGTATAGCACTTCTAATATATCTTTTTCCACTTTATCACCTCCTCGTATAAGATAAACGAATAACCGGGAAAAATGTTACGCGTCTATCCATATTAATTTTATAATTAGATTCAACTCAAAAGCCCAAAAATAGGCATGCCAGATTTTTATTTCCGATGTGTCTTATGTTTTGACTGTAATTGACAAATTATACCTTAAAATTTATACTAAGTATGTGCTACCTAAGATGGTAGGCGGTTAGTCCTTCTATCGTGAGACTAGACTCATGTTTATCTTATAGATATCCTTTCGAGGAAATATTGCGAAAGGAGGACGTTAGTATATGATTACATACTCAGACCTATTTACTTATACAATAGTAATCTTTACTATTCTTGCGTTTGCGTTTAACAACAAAAGCAAAAGAAAATAACCGCCCTAGCGACCAAACTAAGCGGTTATAATCTTGTATTATATTCAATTACTTGGGGCTAACCGTCTGCAATAGGTAGCACCTTTAATAAGTCAATATCTTTTCCTTTAATTATTATAAATCGGTCTAGACCATTTTTCAACACTTTTGTTGAATTTCTCGTCCTCTTTCAGCCTCCTTTCATTTTGTCTATGTTTAATTCATTCCTATTCCTGTCCCATAAAAGGCTCTGAGACACACCAGAACGCTCACGGAGCAACTTTACGGTTGGACATGAGGAATTGCCTTATAAATTCAGATGCTAAAATAAGCCTACAAAGCAAAATATTTGCAAATAAAAAAATCGCTCAACCCTTGATTTTTCTGGATTTAAAGCGATTTTTTAAGTGGACCTGGCGGGAGTTGAACCCGCGTCCGAAAGCCCATCCATCGAAGCATCTCCCATCACAGTCATTATATTAACATTCCCTCCATCAGTCACCTAATGACAGGTTACCGACTTTAGTAGCTTCATAGATTCTTCCATCTCCTCAAAGCTTTGGAAACGAAGTGCTCCGCCTCGTTGAAGCCGGTTACCGGGGCAGCGGATGACCCTGGGCCGACTGCCGCCTAATTAGGCAGCGTACGCTAATTCTCTATTGTCTGCGTTTATATTTAATTGGAACTTTTATCGTAGTGTCCCGCTACGGATGGCTTCTTCCACTTCCAGACCCCCGTCGAAACCAGTACAAGCCCTGAATAATGCTGTATCTCTGGTTTGCAGACGAATCTTTTCATTAGGTATATCCTATTATATGAACGGATATTCCTTTTGTCAAGCCACTTTTTCCTGGCAATACCTGGTGCCATCTATCTTCGATCGCGTTTCAGGCGAAGTTTCAGTTCTTCCATAATCTCTTTGTGATGTCTGGATTCCATCTTCGGGAATGCTTTCGCAAGACGTCTGCTGACTCTCGTGCTGCGTTCTGCCAGTTCCGCATATCTGTTCTTCAACTCTGCTATGCGAACTTTCTGCTCTTCCATGCGAACTTTCTGCTCCTCCATGCGAACTTTCTGCTCCTCCATGCGGATTCTCTCTTCGATGCGGTTTCTCTGTTCTTCGATATAATTCTTCCGCTCTTCGAAACGACTCTTCTGCTCCTCTGTAGCATTTTCCAGTTTCTCACGCATCTCCACAGCAAGAGAATCCATCTGCTGCTTCGTCTCATCTAACTTTTCGCGCAGATCCAATACAGCAGAATCCAACTGTTTCTTTTTCTCCTCTGAGAATTCCATGGTCTCCATGACATTTTCGTGGATATTCTCTCCAACTTTGTCGGAGATCTCCCGCAACTCTGCCGCAATCTTCTCCATCGCATCCAGCCTTTTGTTCAGTTTCAGAATTGCAGATGCAGTCACATACAAATCAGCGAACAGCACCGTTCCCAACACAACAATCAACACAATTCCTGCCGTCAGTGGTATAAGCGCAAGTGCATTGTGAATCATAGGATGGATCACTTTCACAATCGCCACACATGCAACGCCCCACACAAGCGAGAACAACAGGCATACATATCCCCCGATATTCAACGGCTGATTCGAATAATCCCACCATTTATGATGGAATATCTTATCCATCAGATATCCGGTCAGTCCCTCAATCAGCGTTACCAGTACCGTGGACACGATATACAAAAGTATCAGATTATTCTCCACAGGCTCCAAAAACATTACCACCACGCCGACTCCTACTCCATAGATCGGACAAATCGGTCCATTTAAAAAACCTCGGTTTACGAATCTTAGTTCCTTCGTTGTAGCATAAGCCACCTCCGTACACCATCCCAGGAATCCATATGTAAAAAAGTATAAGACAAAAAAGTATAACTGCATACATTACCTCCGATTCTAAAGTCCTAAAGTCCTAACATATGAATTACAGTATACTTCACATTGCCATCTTCGTCAAATAGTGATATTATATACGAGTAATAGATAATAATTATCAATAACACTTAAGAGGAGCAATGAAAATGACACTAAAGCAAGGGAAAAATAACCAGACCTACCGTGTCGAATCCATCGACATCGAATTACAGCTTGAGCGCCGTCTGGAAGCCCTGGGACTTACAGAAGGTTCCTTAATTACCATACTGAACAATGATAAAAAAGGTTCTCTCACCGCCAAATTCCGTGGCACCCGATTTGCACTCGGCAGAAGAATTGCAGACCATATCGAAGTTACGGAGGTACAGGCATCATGAGCAATACAATCAATGTCGGATTCATCGGCAATCCGAACTGTGGAAAAACCACTCTTTTTAACGCATTTACCGGAGCGAACCTGAAAGTCGCCAACTGGCCCGGCGTTACCGTCGAGAAGAAAGAGGGCAAGACTGTCTATCAGGGACAGGAATTCAAATTAATCGACCTGCCTGGTATCTATAGTCTGACATCCTATACAATGGAAGAAACCGTCTCCCGTGAATGTATCATGAGCGACGAAGTAGATGTCATAGTTGACGTCATTGATGCATCCAGCCTGGAGCGGAACCTCTATCTGACACTCCAGTTGATCGAACTTGGCAAGCCGGTCGTGCTTGCTCTGAACATGATGGACATCGTAGAAGAGCGCGGCATGGAGATCGACCTCCACCGACTGCCTGAGATGCTTGGCGTACCTGCTATCCCAGTATCTGCCAGGAAGAAGACCGGACTCTCCATCCTGCTTCATGCAGTTGCCCATCACAACGAATATGCCAAGCAGGGACCTTTCATTCATCATCACACGGGCAAATCCTCTGCCCATGTACACAATCACCATGAAGAATATGCCATGGTGTACGAAGATTATATCGAAGACAAGATCGACATCATCATGGGAAGGCTTAACGAGAATTACCCAGAGATGCACAACAAACGCTGGCACGCCATCAAATTACTGGAAAAAGATAAAGGCGTAACCGAGAATCACCCTCTTAACCTGGAGGATGTGATCGACCGCAGTTACGAAAAAGACATCATTAATCAGAAATATGATTTTATCGAAGAAGTCATTGCAGAAGTGCTGGTTAACAAATCCAGAAAAGAAGAAGCCACTGACAAGATTGACCACTATCTTACCCACCGCTGGCTCGGTCTTCCAATCTTTCTTGGAATTATGGCGCTGGTCTTCTTCTTAACCTTTACAATCGGCGACTGGCTAAAAGGGTATTTTGAGATTGCATTAGAAGAAATCTCTTCGTTTGCAGCAAACGGACTTACTGCCATTCATGTAAGCCCTATGCTTCAATCTCTGATCATTGATGGAATTATCTCCGGTGTGGGAGGAATCCTTACCTTCCTTCCGAACATCTTTATATTGTTCCTGGCACTGGCATTGCTGGAAGACAGCGGATATATGGCAAGAGTAGCATTCGTCATGGACGATATCATGAGCAGGCTTGGATTATCAGGACGAGCGTTCCTTCCACTTCTTCTCGGATTCGGCTGCTCTGTACCTGCTATTATGGCCTCCAGAGCACTGGAGCATAAACATGACCGTTTCAAGACGATACTGGTCACGCCATTCATGTCGTGCAGCGCAAGGCTTCCAATCTATGTCTTGTTTTCCTCTATGTTCTTCGGAAAACAGGCAATGCTCGTCTGCTACTCCATGTATCTTCTTGGAATCGTAATTGCAATTGCGACAGCATACATACTATCCAAATTAGACGGAAGCAAGGCAGAACATGCACTTCTCATCGAATTACCGGAATATAAATCTCCCAATGCACGTACCATAGGCATCTATGTATGGGAGAAGATCAAAGACTATTTAACCAAAGCCGGAACCGTAATCTTCATTGCGTCCGTAATCATGTGGTGCATCTTAAACTTCGGTCCTCATGGCTATGTAACGGATATTAGCCAAAGTTTCGGCTCCGTTATCGGGAAAGCAGTTGTTCCACTCTTCAAGCCGGCAGGACTTGGATATTGGCAGATTATCGTAGCATTAATCGCAGGAATTGCCGCCAAAGAAATGGTGGTATCCAGCTGCAGCGTATTATTCGGAATCCAGAATATTACTACCGCACACGGCATGGATGCCATGGTAGCCACTCTGGCTTCTATGGGGTTCGGCGCCGCGAATGCTTATGCATTAATGGTATTCTGCCTGTTGTATGTTCCTTGCACGGCAACGATTGCTACGATCCACCGGGAACTTAAGAGTTGGAAGTCTACTTTTGGAATTATTCTGTTCCAATTAGGGATGGCATGGGTTATGAGTGTGATTGTGTATCATATTGGGGTGTTGTTTTAAGGCCGAATTTGGTTTATGAAGAGTTTTTAGAAAAGTGTACGGCAGAGAGGGCGGGTATGGTGGGGCGGATCCGACTCCAATCGCCTACAAGCCGTAAGTTCAAGAGAACTAGGAAATCGGGAATCGAATGTATTCACCGGACAAATCTGAAAGATTTCCCCGGCTCAGACATTCTTGAATTCTGTGCTTGTGGCACAGAATTCATCCTGATTTTCTATCTCTCTTTCACTAACGGTTTGTACGGCTCTTCTACGAATCCGCCCCACCATACCGCCCTCTCTGCCTGACATTCTTATGTGCGACTCTTAATAAACCGGGGAGATTCTTATGCGGGTGCGAGTAGAATGATATTGGTAAAATAACATTTCGGGAGTGTGAAGAATTTTGCAATATAAGTTGAAGGACCCACATAGTTGTTCCAATCTTTCCTAGGGCATGTAATTTCGAGCCGCACAATCTATTGCCCTACCAATAACGTTCCACACACATCCCCGCCTGAATCCTCCCGGTGGGAAAAACTTGAGGATGCAGGAATATCAGGTGCAAGAGCAGGGAAGTTATGGACTGTGACCGTATCATTTCACCTTAGACCTCGTTGCAGAAAAAAATACCGTCAGTTCGTACGAAACCAGGACCACAAGTCCTGGTTTCGAGGGCATCTGAGTCGTAAGACCATCAAGGGCTTACGGCGAATATGTCCGGTTAGAACTAACGGTATTTTTTTCTGTTACGAGGTCTTAGCGAAATGATCCGGCCACAGCCCATAACTTTCCTACCCTTGCACCGTACACTTCCAATACTCTAATTTCACCACCAAATTCACATCCTATTCTGCATATGAAGATATGGTATCTCAATCGGATCAATCGGGTCGATCGGATTCTCAATCTGTCCTTTCACTTTTCTCTTATGGCGCCTTAGCAATTCGCCGCCCTTATTATAGAACCAGAAGGAGTACGTCAATATCTTATTCGCCTTCCCCATCTTCTCCTTCGTCGTCTTCCCATAAAGCGTACCGCCCACTCCGATTGGTACTTTCTTACGAATCAGGGATATCAGTTCCGTCTCACAGGTTACATGCTCCGGCAATTCCGTATACGCCATAGACACACAGTCTAACTTATGAGCATCACTTCCGCCGATCCCTGGCTTCTTATACTTCATAGCAAGTTTCATAGCCCCCATATTAGACTCTTCTGATTCGCAGGCATTGAATGCCTCGATAAAATCAAATCTCTTAATAATCTCCGGAGACTTGTAGTATTTCTTCGTGTTCGTGAAACTTAAGTACTTCTCACCGCATGGATGAGCCGGTCCCAGGATTCCACCGTGACGGTGTACAAAATCAATCAGCGCGCTCACCGGCAGCCCTCTTAATTCCAGGAGTCTCATCTTCACTCCTTCCGGCATGATACAGATGATATGACCCGCATCACAGGTATCATACTCAATTCCTTTTAACACCACAAAGTCTTCATGAACCTTGCCTTTCATATTATACTTCCAATGACGGTATCCCTTGTAGGTATCATGGTCTGTAATCAGCATACCGTCGAATCCATGCTCTTTCAACTTCGTGATATATTCATCCAGACCTACTTTACTGTCTAGAGAGCCCTCTTTTACGTGACAATGCATATCTATTTTCATACCAAGGCCTCCTTCATTCATATTCTAAAATTATTATATCACATTTACCTTTTAAAATACAACTAACCGGACCTTCATGGCGGATTTTCCCTCACGACACATCTGACATAACCTCTCTTTTATACTGCTATCTTCTTATTGATTATAAATTCTCTTCAGCATTCACAGAGTGCCGCACAACCAACGCACATATACACCATATCACCATATAAGTATATTCCGGAATCTCCACCTCCGCAAAACTGTATAGAATCATCACCATAATCTGAATCAAAACGCCCGCCAGTACAACCAATAACCTCATTCTTTTACTCATAATAAAGCACCTCTCCTTCTATAGTCATTACTATATCAGGAGAGGTGTGTCATAAAAGGGACTTAGATCTCTTCTTCGATAATTTTTATATCATCATCATCTTCTTCATCGTTTTTTTCATTCGAATCATCCGCAGCATTCTCTTTCTTGCTGTCTTCATGTTCATCATCGTCATCTTCCAATATCCTTCTTGCCTTCTCTACCTCGGACTCCACAGATACCTTCTCTTTGACCTGCTCAGAGTATACCTTTTCTTTCTTCCCGATCTTTCTGGAATGCATCATGAACTGAATCCAGATTCCAATCAATGCCACTACTGCTCCGATCACATATCCAATCCACGCAGGATCACTCATGCCAAGCAATGCTACTGCCGCATTCCCCACAGCCAGTCCTCCGGAGATTCCTGTAACCAGGATCACAATCGGCTCTGTAAAGATCACAGACAATATTGCCATCACAATCGCAACAACAACACCAACAATTCCCAGTATCAATGCATTCGGAACAGCCAGCGAGACGAATATCCCTGCTACTTCCACGAAAACAAGAAAGAAAATTCCCAATCGCCGCAATAAGCCAAATAGCACTGCACAAATGACCGCACACGCTGCTATCGCAATCAATATTGTCATATCCTTAAGCCCAAATCCAACGGCGATTCCTACACCAATCACCGCGCCGATCACCAGACCTGTAATCGCAGCCAGTATCCTTGATAATTTTAATCCGAAGAAACAGATGATAAGACCGACAACTGCCGTAACCGCCAGCATAATCATCAACATCTGAGTTGCCCATGCCAGAAAATAACTGACATCGCCTTCTGAAGTTCCCTCCAGTAATCCTTGCAAATATGTACCCATGTTCATTACTTCATTCATATCATTCGTCTCCTTTACCCCTTGTCAATCACTTGTATGAATCCATAATCGTCCCAAGTAAAGCCGTGTACTCCTTCACAACCTTCTCAGGCGATATTATTATAACATCTTTTCCCAGTCCTGTTAACCACCCAAAAAAGGGTTCGCTCACCGCAACCTGGACATGGGCAATAAAATGTTCCTCCCCATCCTTCCGGACGGATACTCCCTTTCCAAAACGGTCGATGACCACTCCGACGAGCCTGTTGGGAAACCGGATGCTCACCATCTCCTCTTCCCCTGCAAACATGCCAAATGTCTTCCGGGAATAACTGACCGGATCAAAATCCTTGAACCGATCCTTTCCTATCCTCTTCTCCGGGAGCATCTCGATTCTCTGCATCTTATCTACCCGGAAATGCTTCAGTATCCCACTCGCCTCATCATAGCCGATCAGATAATAATTCTCTTCTTCCCAACTAAGCGCCCATGGACTGATTCTATATAGTTTCCCGTGATTCTTAAGTACTGTTTTCTTCTCTATCGTCCACCGGAAATACTGGAACGCAATCTGACAGTCTTCTGATATCGCCGAATAGATCTTGTCCACATTATAATAGATGCTTTCATTCATTGTCTTCACGCGGTCTGCAACATACACCTGCCTGTGAAGGCTGGTCGCTTCGTACCTGCTTGCCAGACCTTCAATCTTGCGAATCAGGCTTCTGGACTTTCTCTCCGTGATAAACCTTGATGACTGAACTGCATCCACCAGAAGTTTTAATTCTGCCAGTTCAAAATCATGGCTTGCCAGATAATATCCTTCCGGCGGTTCTTTGCGATACTCGATATCCATTCCATACTGTTTTAACGTATCAATATCACTATATATACTTTTTCTCGCAGCCCGGATTCCTTCTTTCTCCATGGCGCTTAATATCTCTTTCATAGAGATCGTATGCTGTCCATCCGTTTTTTCAGTGAGAAGATCCATCAGAAACAGCAATTTCACTTTTTGATTATAGGATTTCGACATCTTGGGAGTCCTTCTTTTTTCTTCTGTATTTATGATATCAATAGCATTCGCATGCGTCAATAATAAAAATAACAACAATCAAAGCAAACAAAAAGAAGGCTGCTGCCTAAGCATCTCGCTTACACAGTAACCCTCTCTCATTTCCTGCCAATATCTTAGAACTCAACTGATCCTGTCTCTGTTCCATTTACAACATAATATACAGCATTCTCTTCAGGCTTAATGTATAATTCCATTGTCTTGATATCTCCAACCTTTTTGCCGGAACCTGTCCATGCCTTCTTAACGTTGGCGATAATCTCTTTCTCCTCTACCTGTTTTCCCAAATATTGAACAAAAGTACTTACCTTTATCTCTTTCTTTGCTGTCGTCTTCTTTGTAGTCGTAGTTGTCTTCTTCGCTGCTGTCTTCTTTGCCGGCGCTTTCTTCTCAGGTGTCTTCTTTTCAGTTGCTTTCTTAGCTGCAGGAGTCTTAGCCGGCTCGGTTGTTGCTTCTACTGGCTTCGCTGCTGGTTCTGCCTTCACTACTTCTACTGTCTCTTTTGCTACCTCTGTTGCTGGTGTTACTTTTTTTGTGGCCATGATAATTCCTCCTCATTTCTCCTAAGCCTCGTCACCTAGACCTGACTATTATAGCACATTATTTTGAAAATGCAATTATCACCTGTATTTCCCATATCCTCAGGATTTCGGGGCATTCTTCGTAATATTTGATTACTCTTTGCATCTTTCAAAATTATTTTTTGTACGAATTGCTTGTGATTTTCCTATCATACTCGTTCATCTTTCGTACGATTTTGCCATTATCTTTAGTATTTGAGGAGTTTTTTTATGCTATAATCTCTAGCAAAATTCCTGCAATCACGGCTATTGCAAGCAATACTCCAATGATTCTAAGGTTTTCTCTTTTATCCCTATTCACTTTACATAAGACAACCAGACCAATTCCTGCACCTGTACACAGTCCTGCGATCACAGAAGCGAATGATATCGCCCCGCTCAGATACAACTGAGTCAGTATTACGGACGCTGCACAGTTGGGAATCAATCCTATTACCGCGGCAATAACCGGCTGAAAAATAGTATCTCCCAATAAAAAGGCTGAGAGCCTCTCTATTCCGAAGATCTCCACACAGAGATTCAGGATACCGGTAAAAACAAACAGATATACAAATATCTTCACTGTATGATGCCATGCCGGCTTCAACACTCCCGACTCCTCTTCATGGCATCCACAGTCATCGCAGAGATTGCCGCTTGCCTTCGGCACAGAGATTCTGTTTTTCAAAAAGATATCTACAATATAGCCTGCCGCGATCGCAATCAGCACCTTCGATGCCAACAGCGGGCCTACTTCCTTTATCGCACCAGGATTGCCAAGCATAATCAGAATCGCTTCATCAGATGTGGCAATAAATACTGATAAGAGCGTGCCGACGGAGATAATGCCTCCCGCATAGAGATTGGCAGCCATAACGGAGAAGCCACACTGAGGAACACATCCCGCAACTGCCCCGACAATCGGTCCCGCCTTTCCTACCTTTATAAGCATTTTCTCAGTAAATTCGCTGGAATAGTGTTCCAGTGCCTCTATCAGTATAAAAGCCACGAATAAAAATGGCAGCATCTTCAAGCAATCAAAACTGGTATCCAGAATTACGTCTTTTAACATTTCCATATATCACATACCCTTTCTGATCCAGACCTAATAGGTCTATTTTAGATGCAGTCTCATGAATTTACAAGGACTATTTTCAAAAACATCAAATATCTACCCTTTTCTTTTCATTTTGTCCGTATTCTTGTATACTTATATTATCATCAAAATAATTTTAAGGAGGGTGAAATATTGAGTACTTTTGAGCGAATCTTATCAGGACTTCCCGGATTAGATGCTATATTGGATCATATCCGTTTGGGAGACAACGTTGTATGGCAGGTATCCTCCATGGAAGAATACCGGTTTTTCGTAGAGCCTTTCTATCGGCAGGCAAAGAAAGATCATCGTCGGATTCTGTATATGCATTTTACCGGACATCCCAGACTTCTTAGTCACTCTTGCGGCATTCCTGTCTATGAATTCAATCCGGCAGAGGGTTTCGAAGCCTTCACTATGAATGTACGGAAACGCATCGCCGAGGAAGGCCAGGATGTCTTCTATATCTTCGACTGTCTATCGGATCTTCAGGCAAGCTGGGCAACAGACCTTATGATGGGGAACTTCTTTCGGGTAACCTGCCCCTATCTGTTCGAACTAAATACAGTGGCGTATTTTCCGATTCTTCGCGGGCGCCATTCCTTTGATGCGATTGCCCGGATTCAGGAGACAACCCAACTGCTTCTGGATGTCTACATGGACAGAGAAAGCCTGTACATCAATCCGCTAAAAGTCTGGAACCGTTATTCACCCAATATGTTTCTTCCTCATCAATACATCGCAGGAGACGGCTCTTTCCTTCCTTTGAAGGGAGGCTATGAAGTCAGCCGTTTCTATACGCTTGTAGATAACCTTACCCGCATCTATGAGAATCAGAATCTGGACAGTTGGGAAAGGTTCGTCTCCGATGCCAGACGGATCTATCATACGGATCATATATTTTCCAAAGAAACGCAAGATAACTTCTGCCAGAACATGATGTCACGGGACGAAAAAATCCTGGCTCTGTTAAAGCAATATTTTTCTCCGGAAGATTATTTCCATATCTATAAACGCATGATTGGAACAGGGAGTATCGGCGGCAAGGCATGCGGCATGCTGCTTGCCCGCAAGATTATAGAGACGGATAATCCGGAGGCTTTCCGTCTTATGGAGCCTCACGATTCCTATTATCTGGGTTCTGATGTGTTTTATACTTATATAGTACATAACAAGTTCTGGAGACTCCACATCAGCCAGAAGACGAAAGAAGGATATTTTAAACTGGCCCCGGAGATTGAGCATGCTTTTAAGACCGGTTCTTTCCCGGAACCTATCCGCCAACAGTTTATCCGAATGCTGGAATACTTCGGGCAGCGACCGATTATCGTGCGTTCAAGCAGTCTTCAGGAAGATGGATTCGGCAACGCATTTGCCGGAAAATACGAATCCGTCTTCTGTATTAACTCAGGCGACATCACAACACGGCTTACAGAACTTGAGAATGCGGTACGTACGGTCTATGCCAGTACCATGAACATGGCTGCTCTGGAATACAGGCGTCAGCGTGGTCTTGGATATAAGGATGAACAGATGGCTCTTTTAATCCAACGTGTATCTGGTTCTATGTATGAAGATTTTCTGATGCCAAATGCCGCAGGTGTAGGATATTCTTACAGCGCTTACCGCTGGAGCGATTCCCTGGATGCCTCTTGCGGAATGCTGCGCCTGGTTATGGGGCTTGGCACCCGTGCAGTTGACCGCACAGAAGGTGATTATCCGCGTATCGTGAATCTTGCACGTCCGGAGAGTTCCACGCTAACCGGAAGCCAGGCAAAGCATCAGTATTCTCAGCGTTATGTAGACTTGATTGATTATCAGGAGAAATCTCTTGCCACCCGTTCTATTAAGCAGGTGACCCCTTATATGGATTCCTGGTATCAACGTATGGTTTTGGAGCATGATTACGATGCCGAGCGTACTTTCCGCGAACGCGGCCAGCACCGGGAAATTCTCTTTGCCAGTTGTGAAGGACTGGTTCGCAACCGTACCTTTACCGAATGCATGAAATCTATTCTTCGGACACTGCAAACAGCCTATGATTATCCGGTAGACATTGAATTCACAATTAACAGTAACGCTGATGGTGAATTCGTATTCAATCTGCTTCAATGCCGTCCACTGCAGATTGGGACATCACGGGATGCCGTAACCGTTCCTGATCTTCCGGACGAACAGACTGTATTCTCCGTCACCAATGCTTCTATGGGAGGTTCCAGATCAGAGAATATCGACTACATCGTATGGGTGGATTCCAAAGGCTATTATCAGTGTCCTTATAAGCAGAAGCCTGATATCGCAAGAATTATCGGTGATATCAATCATTACTTTCGAAAAAGCCGACAGAAACTCATGCTCTTCGTTCCCGGAAGAATCGGCACTTCTTCCCCGGAGTTGGGAGTTCCTGTTACTTTCGCAGAGATTCATCACTTCTGCTCTATATGCGAGATGTCCGACAGCGAAGTTGGATATATGCCTGAACTTTCTTATGGCAGCCATATGTTCCAAGATCTTGTAGAAGCCGAAATCTTCTATACTGCCATCTTCGACAATGACAGGACTTTGTATTTTGATAAAGATTATTTTAAAAAGAATGCGAATATATTGACAGATATATTGCCGGAATGTGGAGAATATAAGGATATTGTGCATGTGTATGATTTGCAGGGAAAGGGAATACATCTGTATTCTGATGTACGTAATGAGAGGACGGTGTTGGGGGGAATCTAGTGATTGGCAGTCGAATCCGGGAGGGGAGGGTGTTTGCTCCGAGGTTCCGCTCTACCTCAGCTAGTCCACCGGGATGTAGGATGCCGAGGCAGTCGCTGATAGCAGCTCCAGCCTCACCATCCAACATCGCGGGGACGGATCTTCGGAACGCTCCACTTAACCTACGCAACCACCCTCCCCTCCCGGATTCTGCGACAATTACTGGCAAGGATTCCAGCGAAGATGTAGGTGGAACTACATCGGAGGTATAACATTGTGGCATGTTGCAATTATGAAGCGAGTTATGGGTGGCTGACGCTCATTTTGATGTTACGTATTCTTACCGAAGGACTCCGACACCAGCCACCCATAACTCGCTATCGCGCCGTACACCTCCAACCACTCACTTTCCAAAATGATTCTTACCCCCGATACATCATCTCCAATATATCCACGGTTCTCTCCATCCCCAGCCTGCTCACATTCAGCAAGACCTGATGCGCTTCTACGCTGCCCCAATCAAGTCCGGTATGAGATTCGTAGTAATATTTCCGTTCGCGGTCGATCTTTTTAATTTTATCTGCTGCCTTCTTCTCTGACAGATCATATCTCTTGGCAATCCTCTGAATCCTGTCCTCAAGATCCGCGCAAATGAATACGTTGATACAATTCGGATTATCCTGCAGCACATAATCCGCACAGCGCCCTACAATTACGCAGGGACCTCTCTCAGATAATCTGCGGATAATGTCCGACTGCAATTCATACACCTGCTCATTCAGGGGTGGCGTATACTCAGCCTCCCTGATTGCGCTTGTATACTCGATCGGGGCAATCACATATCCAGCTAAAAAACTGTTCAAAGTCGTCTCATCAACTGCCCGCGCAGTCTCCTCTCTGATATCCAGTTTCTCAGCCACCATTCTGACAAGATTATTGTCATATAGCGGGATGTCCAGCCTGGTTGCCAATATATTGCCGATCTCATGCCCACCGCTTCCAAACTGACGTCCAATTGTAACAATCTTATGTTCTGCCATAACTCTCCCTCCCTTTCGAAAAGATTCTCCATCAACATTATTTAATCTAATTATACCTCTTCTCCAGGGTAAAATACCAGCACAAAAACAAAATTATGGCTCAATCAAGAATCCTTTTTCCTTCAGTGTGTCTTCTATCATATCTAACGTCTTCTCACTATCTGCCGTCACTTTGTGATAGTGATAATTCGATGTAATATTTTTAAGCGGGCTTGACTTTCCACTACGGATATCTTCAAGAAATTCCACCACTTTTCTTCTGGAATTAATATTCAGTTCCGCTTCAATATGACCATATACACGGTGATTCACCATAACATTCTCTATACATCCCCCCAGGTCTACAATAGCACACAGTTCTTCCTCTACCTGTTCATCCGTATGCTGAACTTTGAAAACTCTGTTGACTGTCTTCACAGTACTCAGAATATATCCTCGATTTGTAGAAATAATATCATACCCCGACGCACGAAGCAGAGCGATGTCCTGCACGATCACCTGACGGCTTACCCCGTGAATTGAAGCCAGTTTTCTGCCCGATACCGGAAGCACGCTTTCCTGTATCTCCCGGATAATCGCCGTTCTTCTCTCAGAACCAGTCATAGTTTTCCCTTACCTCCTGCTATTTCTTTCTACTATTATATCGCATGGAGATTCTTTAGGGAAATATCTAATATAGGAGCGGAATGGGTCAATGCCCCACTAGAGACATAATCAACCCCGAGAGATGTCAAACGGCTGATATTCTCTTTGGTTACATTACCGGAGCATTCCGTTTCGGCACGTCCATCAATTATACGAATCGCCTCCTGCATCTCTTCTGTTGACATATTGTCAAGCATGATAATGTCAGCACCCGCTTCCACTGCTTCTTTCACCATATCCAAATTCTCAACTTCAACTTCTATCTTCCGCACAAAAGGAGCATATTCCTTTGCCATCTGAACCGCCTTGGCAACACTGCCTGCGGCACCGATATGGTTATCCTTCAACAATACTCCATCCGACAGATTGTATCGGTGATTGTAACCTCCACCGACACGTACCGCATATTTTTCAAATATTCTCATGTTCGGTGTCGTTTTTCTGGTATCCAGAAGTTTCGTCTTGCTTCCCGCTAACAGCGACGCAACTGAATGTGTATAGGTGGCGATTCCACTCATACGCTGAAGATAATTAAGTGCTACACGTTCTCCTGATAAAAGTACTCGTATGTCACCAATGACTTTGCCCATTAACTGTCCATTTTTTACTTCGTCTCCATCTGCACAATACAATTCCACCTCTGTCGTCTCATCCAGCAATTGAAATACACGCTTGAATATATCAAGTCCGGCAATGATTCCATCCTGTTTACAGATTAGATTCACTTCCCCTTTCACTGCTTCTTTCATTACGGAATTGGTAGTTACATCCTCACTGGATATGTCTTCCCTTAACGCTTCAAGAATCAGATGATCGACTTGAAGCGTCATTGTAATCTTATTCATAATACTCGTTCTCCTTTTTATTCATTATACACTTAATAATCTGCGTCTTTAGCATCCATCTTTACACCCTATGCCGTAATCCCTTCTGATTCCCTTGCAGCATACGCCTGTCCAATTTTCTTTGCCGCCCTTTTAGCAAAAACCAGACTCTCTAATAATGAATTGCTTGCCAGTCTGTTCGCACCATGCACACCATTGCAGCTGGTCTCGCCCACCGCATAGAGCTGCTCCATAGAAGTCCGGCTGTCCGAATCTACCCAGATTCCTCCCATGAAATAATGCTGTGCTGGGACCACCGGTATATACTCCTTCGTCACATCATATCCTTCTTCCAGACAATGCTGATAGATATTCGGGAAATGCTTTAATATGGTTTCTGTCGGAATGTGCTCCATTGATAGCCACACGTATTCTGTACCATCCTTTTTCATCTGCTCGCGGATTGCCTGTGTAACAACGTCTCTTGGCAGCAATTCATTCACGAATCTTTCTTTATTCTTATTATATAGCACTGCACCCTCTCCACGCACAGATTCCGATATTAAGAATCTGCGTCCTGGCTTGGTTGAATAAAGTGTTGTCGGATGAATCTGCACATAATCCAGATGCTCCAGCCGGATTCCATGTTTCTTAGATATCTCTAGCGCATCTCCCGTCAGATGCGGGAAATTCGTTGAATGCTGGTATCTTCCGCCGATACCTCCGCTTGCCAGGATCGTATAGTCAGCGTAGATTTGATACTCTCCCTGTTCATTCTCCGCCAATATGCCCACACATCTGCCTTCATCTTCTATGATATCCGTCATCGTTGTATATTCGTAGATAGTCACATTCTCAAGACGTTTTACCTGTGCCAGTAATTTGCTCGTAATCTCCTTGCCCGTAATATCCTCATGGAACAAAATTCTCGGTTTAGAATGCGCCCCCTCACGGGTATATAAGAACTCTCCGTCCTGCGTCTCGAACTCCACGCCATATCCGACCAGATCCTTAATGATCTCTCTGGAACTTCGAATCATGATATCCACGGATTCTTTCCGGTTCTCATAATGCCCCGCTTTCATCGTATCTTCAAAATAACTGTCATAGTCCGTATCATCCCGCTGTACGCAGATTCCACCTTGCGCCAGAAACGAATCGCTGCTCTCAAGATCCGACTTGGTAATCATCAGAATCTTTTTATCAGCGGGCAGATTCAGCACACTGAACAAACCCGCCACTCCGGTTCCTACTATGACAACGTCTGTATGTATCTCCATCATATAATCCTTCCCAATGCCAGATTTATCTACTTCGCAAGTTCCAGCATTCTCTCCAATGGCTTTACGGAATTCTCACGTAATTCCTGAGTCACATGAACTTCGTTCTCTCCATTTGCCAGCACGTCTCTGATCTTCTCCAGAGTAATCTTCTTCATATCATGGCATACCGGCTCCGTCTCTGTAAAATAGAACTTCTTATCCGGATTCTGTTTCTCCAGTTCATAGCGGACTCCATTCTCCGTACAGATGATGAATTCTTTGCAATCGCTCTTACCTGCATATGTAATAATCCCTGAGGTACTGCCGATGTAATCAGACATACGGCAAACGGCTTCCGGACATTCCGGATGCGTCAAAACCTCTGCATCCGGATGCAGTTCTTTCTCCCTCTTAATCTCTTCCACCTGCATCTTCTCATGTACCGGACAATATCCTTCATTATACACAAAATGCTTCTCCGGCACTTGTTCCGCTACAAAATGTGCCAGATTGCGATCCGGTATGAAGAAAATGTTCTGGTTCGGCAATGCCTTTACAATCTTCACGGCATTTGCTGAGGTTACACAGACATCTGAATGCTGTTTCAGTTCTGCTGTAGAATTGATATAGCAGACAACCGCCAGATCTTCGTAAGTATCCCGCATCTTCTGAATCGTCTCAGCATCCGCCATGTGTGCCATAGCGCAGTCTGCTGTCATATCCGGCATAAGGACGGTCTTATCTGGATTCAGGATCTTCGCGCTCTCACCCATGAAGGATACCCCACAGAATACTATGGTCTGTTCTTCCAAATCAACTGCTACTTTACTGAGATAATAGGAATCTCCGATATAATCTGCAATCTCCTGGACTTCCGGGTTAACATAATAGTGTGCCAGGATCACTGCATTCTTTTCTTCTTTTAACTTTTGGATCTCTTCGATAATATTCATAATACTTTTCTCCTTTTTAGAACTCACACCATTATACCACTGTAATTTACATGTGACAAGACACATGAATTGACAAAGCAAAAGATATATTTTTAACGTTTATATTTTCATCGTAACCATGCTAAAACTGTAACCCAGCATTGCTCCGAGAGCGCCTCAGATACCAATATATGAGTAAACTGTCATATTTACTCCCCATAAATAATCTTAAGAAACCCTTCTGCCGTCTCGATAAATTGTCTGTGTCTTGGGTTTCCTGTTATCTCATACAGTTTCTCGGATTCTGACAACATCTCTTCTGCATACTCTGCCTTCTCAGATACCGATACCAATTTATTCCGGATCATCTGATACAGCACGAAAATATAGGTATCCCATATCTGGACATTCTTCTGTTCTTCAAGAAGCGATTCATATAGTTCCAGGCTTTCTCTGCCGATGTCTAATGATTTTTTCGTGTACTCCTCGCCGTCGAGTGCACTGTATATCTGCAAAAGCCTCGCAAGACACATTCCATGATAATTCTTGTGTTCTGTATCCGGTCTCTCTTCCATGAATATCCTGCCTATGCGGTATGCCTTTTCATACAATTCCAATGCCCCGGCAGTATCCTGCTTCTGCGACAGATAGAGATCTCCCATATTGACACAATTCTCCATCATCCTCAGCCGGTAGATATATCGTTCCTCCTCCGATCTCTTTTCTGATGGAAGAGTTTCGATCTCCAATACAACTTTTTCCGTAATATTTAATGATTTCTCATAGAGTTCGAGTGCCGCCGCTTCGTAATCCTTATCTTCACCGGCAAGTCTCCGGTACACATTGGCAAGTTTTCGATAACATTCCTCCAGGGCTTTCACCATATACGGCGCGCTTGCTTCCTGGACCAGGCGTTCCCGGATCTCGATTGCCTGATTGTATCGATTGGCGGCATGCAGAATATTCTCCTTCCCACCGAGTTCTCTCAATACATTCGCCGACTTGTTACAGTCAATTGCCAGTACTTTCCATGCGTCGAACGTGTCAAGTGCTCCTGCAATCCGCTCTCCAATCTCGACTGCCGCCTCGTAATATTCCAATGCTCTCTGAAGACAGGCAATGTCTTCTCGCCCCCTGTAGATATCTCCCATTCTCTCATAACAGATTCCAATGTCTCTCTGATCCTTGATTAAGCCAGATTCTTCACAGAGCTGCTGCCAGAAGCCGATCGTCTTCTCATATAATTCCAATGCCTGCTCACACGCTTCCTGTTCTCCAAATGCTTTATATATACCTGCAGTTTTCTGACTACTGATTGCAAGCCCTCTTAAGATCTCACATCTGCTCATCCTTCCAGTAAGGGTCTCCCAGATCGCCGACTCCTGCTGATATAATTCCAAAGCTTGCTTAAGATGCTCCCTATCCCCATATTCCTGATAAATATCCGCAATCTTCTCATATGCCACCGCCACACGCTTTTTATTCGCCGCAGTACCGGTTTCCCGGTCAAGTCGTTCAGATAATCTCAGATTCTGTTCGTAGTGTTCCAACGCCCTGTCCAGATTCTCTCTTCCTCCAAGCCTGCGGTATACATTGCCAGTCGACTCATAGGCATATGCCAGATGTTCTCTGCTTTTTGCCGTATCCAGTTCCCTCTCAATATCACGATAGTTTTCTAATGCCTCTTCATACTTCTCAAGCGCTGTCTTAAGATTTTGATCCCCCTGTAGTGTATAACAGACGTCTCCAATGTTCTGACAGAAACCCGCAAGCCAGCCTCGGCATTTTGCACTGTCATCTTCGAGGACCATTTCTTTCAGAATCGCATCCCCTCTAAGAAATAATTCCAATGCCTTACAGAGCCCTTCTCGACTGCCAGAATCCTTATAAATGAACGCGATTCGCTCCAGATATCCGACGAGCATACGTTTACTTTCAAATGTTCCAAGCTCGGATACTATATTTTTCTGAATTTCCAGCCCTTCTTCATATAGATGCAGCGCTTTCTTAACATCCTGCTCCTTCCCAAGTGCCCGGTACACATCTCCCAGATTCTCAAGACAGGAGGTCACAATCCTTCTGCTCACCGCCTGATCAAGCTCAGCCATCAGTTCACGCCCAAGCTTAAGTGCTGTCTCATACATCTGTCTTGCCTGATTCAGATGCCCTACATCCTCATAACTCTGGTATACCTCTGCCATTCCAGAATATGCTGCGATCAGTCTGCTCTTGCTTCGCACAGTCTTAAGCTCGAAGTCAAGGCATTTGCGGATTTCCAGTGACTTTTGCTGCAGTTCTTCCGCTTCACTTAGCTGTTCTTTCAGGGAGAGATATACTCTTACACATCCGGCATAGCTGTCGGCAAGTATTTCTCTCTCAGCGTCAATCTCTGCTTCCTTCACATACTGTTCTCCAAGTGCACTGACTTCCTGATACAGTCCAAGTGCCTTTCTAAGGTTCCTGGCATCACTTTGGTCACAGCAAACTTCTGCAAGATCCAGACATACTCGCATATAGGGTATCCGGCTCTGTACTGCTTCCATCTTCACAAGCTCCGCCCAGATGAACTTTGCTTTTTCATACATGCAGTGCGCTCGTTCAAGATACTCTGGAGTTTCGAATTTGCGATACGCAGAACCTGCCATACTATATCCATATGCAAGTCTCCCTTTGCTTGTTACCGTCTCCTGCTCAGCAGCAAGGCTCTCCCAGATCTTCACAGCTTTCATGCCTGACTCTATCGCAAGTTCGAGAGTCTTCCTACTTCCCCTCTCCCTATAATTCTCAGCAATTCTGTAATATATGGCCGCCAGCGCATTCCTGCTCTGTGTTGTCTTCAATTCTTCGGTTATCGCAGACTGTATCCTTAGGGCTTTGTCAAACATCTCAGCAGCCAATCTCAGATTCTCCGCTCCTGCCAGAAGCTCATAGTTCTCTCCCGTCTCTACGGCATATGACGCCAGAACCTCCTTGCTATGCGGCGTCTGCTGCATCAGGGTCACCTGCTCCTGAACATCCATGGCTTTCTGATACATCTCAAGCGACAGTTTAAGATTCTCCCGATCGTTTAAAATTCTGTACGCCTCTCCCATTCCGGAATAAATAGGCGCAATACGAGCGATGCTGTCCGCAGTATTCTGCTCTCTGACAAGCTGTTCCTGGACAGCCAGTGCCTTTTGATACAGAGTCAATGCTTCGTTAAGATTCTCCCTGTCTTCAAACTGTCCATAGACGGACGCGATGCGATGATAAATTCGATTCAGATCGTTCTTGCTTCTCGCCGTTCCAAGTTCCTTTACAAGCTGTTCACAAATCTTACATGCTTCCTGATACATTGCAAGACTCTTCTGCCGGTCATTCCCTGTCCTATACGCATCATAGACATCTCCCAGGTCGATATAACTGGCCGCCAGGTCTTTACGGCTCGCCACAGATTTGTCCCTGCTTGCCCTGCACCTGCGATCCTCCAGCACCTTTTGATGCAATTCCAATGCACAGTCAAGATCTTCCCGCCCTCCAAACAGCTCGTAGATTATTGCGATACTTCTGTATAAATCCGTTATTTTCTCTCTGTTCGCACTTGTTTCCTTCTCTTCTGCAATCTCCATTCGAATCTGAAGCGCACGCTGATACATCTCAAGTGCATGATTAAGATCTTCCATACTGCCAAATATTTTGTAGATATTTCCCACATCGGCTAAGGCAGATGCCACCTGAACCTTCCTTGATGGAGTCGACTCTGCCTGTGCAAGTTCCTCTCGAATCTTAAGTGCTCTCTGATACAACTCAAGCGCCTTTTCAAGAGACGCCTGACTTCCGTCAGTCTCATAGATATACCCCATATAATAGCAGGCATATGCCAATCTGCTCCTACTTGCCAAACTCTGCTCTTCCTGATCAAGCTTCTCCCGGACCTTAAGCGCTTCCAGGTACATGACACGGGCACGCTCAAGGTAGTCCCTGCTGTCATAGATCTCATAGATATCACCCAGTGTATAGCAACAGGTCGTCACATCCCGCCTGGCCTGCGCAGTCCCCTGCTCTGCTTCCAGACGCCTTGCGAGAGCGAGCGTCTCAGTTACAATCTTCTCCTGCACTTTAAGTTCCTTCTGAGAACTTCCAAATGCCCGGTCCAGATCATAATTTACAAACATCAGAACCTCATGTTTCGCACCGTATGACGCTCCGTCTGCAAGAATCCCGCACATCATCCTGCCATCATCCTGCATAGAGAATTCATAGATGTCCTTTGCTGCCAGATCCATAATCGCATCCTCAGACTGATATTCATTGATATAATGTACAAGGAATTTCTTATCATCCGCATTGCAGCAATGATACATAATCTCCTGTATTCGGACAGCATCATGAGAATCCAGCCCTTCAAAATGTCTCAGGATATTGCGGTGCAGCAGCTGCTTCTGTGTACATTCTGCGAGAAATCCCTCCCGGATACTCTTATGTGCGAAATCATAACGCCCGTCATCACGCAGGATGAAGAAACTTCTCATATACTTAATGAACAGCGAGAAATCCAGACTGTTCCACAACACCCCTTCTTTCGCGAGCAGAACTTCCAGATCACTCTCCCGAAGCCCGTGCCTGGAAACGGCGATATACATAGCTGCCATCCTTGCCAGCATTCCTCCGATACGTGTTGCCGCCGTATTTAATATATCTACACACACGCCATGCAGTGTATCCGATGCCGCTTCCACTAATTCCAACTGATGTGCCGTGATCGCCGACATTCCGTCTCCATGAGCCGTGATATCATCGAAATCACTTTTGTTCATCATTACCAGCCGCTGGATCAGAAGACTGAGATACAAGGGACTTCCTGACGCCTCCTTTTCAATCATCTTATCAATCACACAATTCTCCAGCTCACGCCCGAGAAAATGAGTAATGCCTTTTACTACCGCCTGCTTATCAAGATTTTCAAGAGGCTTTACTTCTTCTATCTCCCGGATAGACGGCAGAGCAAATGTATCCAGACAGGATATGACCATTCTGACTTTTTCTGAGAGGTTGGTTGGGATAAACATGAGCTTATCGCGAGCCTCATCTGCAAAAAGCTGATCTGCAGCATCAATGAATATGACCAGCGTCTCCCCGGCATTTGCCTCGTAGTAAGCAATCAGTTCCGCCATTTTATCTGCCCACATGCGGACACTGTTATTTCCAACGCTCTGGGGACCCTTAGTATCAGCCTGATCTCCCCCTGTTTTTATAGCATTTTCCTTTTCACTCTCTTCACGATGTGGAAGAAAAAAATAATCTTCTATGTAATAGACAATATTTTTTATGAGGTCGAGAGTATCGTCACTCCTAGAGGTATTACCACAGAAAAATGGAAGAACATGATATCCTTCTTCTCGAAGTTTCACGGCAAACCGGCTCATAAGCGTACTCTTTCCACTTCCTGCCATGCCTTGCAGTACAAGAAGCTTCTGTCCATGCTCAAGCTTCTCCCGATAATCTTCGATCATATTTTCCCTGGCGCTAAACTGTGCTGCTTTCTGTCCGGCGTAGTTCCACTGAGCCCTCTGATCCTTTTCGAACGGAGTGAGCCTCGCATATTCCTGCCACTCATCTGTAAGAAGCGCCTTCACATCCTGTGTCACAAGTTCCACAAAGCCATCAAGACCGGTGATCGTTCCCTTATCCTTATCCCAGCCCACGGTATAATACTTGACTCGTCCACCTGCCAGTTTCTCGATCCGGTCTTTGAGAACCTTAAGTTTCTTCGCATGACGCTCACTCTCCGTCTTGTAGATGTCAGGCATATTCTCATTTTCAAAATCACGAAAATAAAAGAGAGTCCGAGCAAGCTGCTCCTTCCTGCTAAGTGCACCATATTCAATCTCCAAGGCAGTTACGCTTTTCTCCAGTTCCTTAAGTTCAAAATCCGCCTTTGCTTTAATCGTCTCTGATATCAATTGTTCTTCCGGAATCCATCCATAGCGCTCCCCAAGGATTACGATCATATACGGACGACAACGGTCAATCTCATCCAGACAGACAGACCGACAGCACCTTACGTGACCCCTCCTCATTCTCAAGATCACCGGTGTTCACACCCCAACGCAGATCACAGAAAGAGATACTTTCACCATATGCTGCCGCATATTCATTCAGATCAGGAAGAACCTTCTCGTGCATAATGTCCCTCTCATAATGCATGTCTTTAAATGTACTGGATACGAAAATCGTCTTCATAGCATTTCCTCCTGCTTACTATAATTTACCCCCAGAAGACATAAGGGGGCTTCATCCCTTTTGTCCACTGAGGGTACTCTTATCCTTATATTACATAAATGCTCTTTTGATACTGTCATAGTGAAGGAATATTCCTTCCTCTGCCAGCACCTTGATCTCTTCCAAGGAAGCGATCTTTACCCGTCAGCCTCTTCTTGAATTTTAACATCTGACCCATCAAAATCCAATACACTAATTATAGCCCATTCATGCTTTTTCAACAATCTATAGTTATCCCGACTTCACAAAAAGCCCCGCCATAAATGACGGGGCTAAATGTTTCAATAATATACACTTCAACAATAAGGTCTTAAACTCCTATTTCTGAGCGATAGCTGCCTGTGCTGCTGCCAAGCGAGCAATCGGTACACGGAATGGTGAACAAGATACGTAGTCAAGACCGATCTTGTTGCAGAATTCTACAGAAGATGGATCTCCGCCGTGCTCTCCACAGATACCGATGTGAAGTGCCGGATTAACTGGCTTTCCTAATGTGATAGCCATATCCATTAACTTACCAACACCTGTCTGATCAAGTTTAGCAAATGGATCATTCTCGAAGATCTTAGCATCATAGTAAGCGTCTAAGAACTTACCAGCATCGTCACGAGAGAATCCGAATGTCATCTGTGTCAAGTCGTTAGTACCAAAGCAGAAGAAGTCAGCTTCCTTAGCAATCTCATCAGCTGTAAGAGCCGCTCTTGGGATCTCGATCATAGTACCAACTTCGTATTTCAGATCTATGCCTGCTGCTGCAATCTCAGCGTCTGCTGTCTCAACAACGAACTTCTTAACATATTTTAACTCTTTGATATCGCCGATCAATGGGATCATGATCTCTGGCTTAACTGTCCAGTCAGCGTGTGCTTTCTGTACATTGATAGCTGCACGGATAACAGCCTTTGTCTGCATCTTAGCAATCTCTGGATAAGTAACTGCAAGACGGCATCCACGATGTCCCATCATTGGGTTGAACTCATGAAGAGCATCGATGATTGTCTTAATCTCTTCTACAGATTTGCCCTGAGCATCTGCAAGTTTCTTGATATCCTCTTCCTCTGTAGGAACGAACTCATGAAGCGGTGGGTCAAGGAAACGGATAGTAACCGGATTACCTTCCAGTGCCTCGTACAATGCTTCGAAGTCTCCCTGCTGATATGGAAGAATCTTCTCAAGTGCAGCTTCTCTTTCTTCTACTGTATCAGCACAGATCATCTCACGGAATGCAGCAATTCTGTCTTCCTCGAAGAACATATGCTCTGTACGGCAAAGTCCGATACCCTCTGCTCCAAGCTCACGAGCTTTCTTAGCATCTGCAGGAGTATCTGCATTTGTACGAACCTTCATTGTTCTGTATTTGTCAGCCCAAGCCATGATTCTTCCGAATTCACCAGCGATTGTAGCATCAACAGTTGGAATGATTCCATCATAGATGTTACCTGTTGTACCATCAATAGAGATTGGATCTCCTTCATGGAATTCTTTTCCAGCTAATGTAAATTTCTTATTTTCTTCGTCCATAGCGATGTCGCCACATCCAGATACACAGCATGTACCCATTCCACGAGCAACAACGGCAGCGTGAGATGTCATACCACCACGAACCGTCAGGATACCCTGAGCAGACTTCATACCTGTGATATCTTCTGGAGATGTCTCAAGACGAACCAGAACAACTTTCTCTCCTCTTGCAGCCCACTCTACAGCGTCATCTGCTGTAAATACAATCTTACCGCAAGCAGCTCCCGGAGAAGCTCCAAGACCTTTGCCCATCGGTGTAGCAGCTTTAAGTGCAGCAGCATCGAACTGTGGGTGAAGCAATGTATCCAGGTTACGAGGATCAATCATTGCAACTGCTTCTTCTTCTGTTCTCATCCCTTCATCAACAAGATCACAAGCAATCTTCAGAGCAGCCTGAGCTGTTCTCTTACCATTACGTGTCTGTAACATATAGAGTTTCTTATTTTCAACAGTGAACTCCATATCCTGCATATCTCTATAGTGGTTCTCAAGAGTCTTGCATACCTCTGTAAACTGTGCAAATGCCTCTGGGAACTCTTCTTCCATCTTAGCAATCGGCATTGGTGTACGAACACCAGCAACTACGTCCTCGCCCTGTGCATTGATCAGGAACTCACCCATAAGTTTCTTCTCGCCTGTAGCAGGATCACGTGTGAATGCAACACCTGTACCACAGTCATCACCCATGTTACCGAATGCCATAGACTGTACGTTAACAGCTGTTCCCCAAGAATATGGAATATCATTGTCACGACGGTATACATTAGCACGTGGGTTGTCCCAAGAACGGAATACAGCCTTTACCGCTCCCATTAACTGCTCCTTCGGATCATCCGGGAAGTCAGCACCAATCTTCTCTTTGTACTCAGCCTTGAACTGAGAAGCCAGTTCTTTCAGGTCATCTGCTGTCAGTTCAACATCATAAGTAACGCCTTTTTCTGCTTTCATCTTGTCGATCAGTTCTTCGAAGTATTTCTTTCCTACTTCCATAACTACATCGGAATACATCTGGATAAATCTTCTGTAGCAGTCCCAAGCCCAACGAGGATTGCCAGACTTCTCAGCGATAACATTTACTACAGTCTCATTCAATCCAAGATTCAGGATTGTATCCATCATACCAGGCATAGAAGCTCTTGCTCCTGAACGTACAGATACAAGAAGCGGATTCTCACTGTCTCCAAACTTCTTACCGGTAATCTCTTCCATCTTAACAATATACTCGTTGATCTGAGCCTGGATCTCGTCGTTAATCTCTCTTCCATCTTCATAATACTGAGTACATGCTTCTGTTGTAATAGTGAAACCCTGTGGTACCGGGAGTCCAAGGCTTGTCATCTCAGCCAGGTTGGCACCTTTACCACCGAGGAGTTCGCGCATATTTGCATTACCCTCACTAAACAAATAAACCCATTTTGCCATTTTGTCATGACCTCCTAAAACTAAATTTTTCTAAGTCGCATCTAATATTTTACTGGTTTTACCAGCATTCGTCAAGTATTTCCAATTAGATTCCCGAATAGATTTGGCAAGGAAAGCTGTTTCCTTTTTATTGCTGAAGATACTTCAGGAATTTGGCTGCCATCTCCTGATGTTGAGTCGTCACAGGGATAGCAACATAAGCATCATCATAAGGAATCATATCTTCCGTCTTAAGGATATTGTCGTCTTTTAATACGAGTGCATCTCCAACCGCAGTATCTCCATCTCCATAGACTTTTTCACCTAATACTTCTTCTATATTCAAGAAACCGTCCTGATCACTGTAACTTTCGTAGATTTCTCTGGGACATACCAGCACGTCTACCGCCTCGGCTCCGATTAACGTTGTAAGGGCGGTCTGGGAAGTGGTATCTTCGGTGTCGGCAGATAGGTTCGCCTGAACCTTAATGATGCCGTCTTCCGGCTCTATGCCGGCATATTCAATGAAAGATTCCTCCAACCATTCAACCTGCAGATTATTGCCGCCGACCACAGTAATATTAAGGAGCACTTCGGTGTGAGTACCTTTGTACATAGTGATACCCAGATAGATCACTCCTAGAAGCAGAACTGCTCCCACAAGCCACGACTTATAATACATCCAGAGATATTCTATTTTCTGTCCTAACGTCATCGTCTGCCAGGCCTCTTTGATCCGTTTCTCATTCAACTGAGCCTCATCCATCTGATGATCCTCTGAATCATTCGCATTTATCTGGTCTGTGCTTGTCTGTTTATCCATCTGTTTCTTCATCTGTTTCTTGCTCATTCGGTTCCTCCTGCATTGCTTTTCTATGGCATTTCCGTTATACTTAATCTATAAGATTCTTCTGTTATTATATGGAAGTATTTTCTGAAAATCAATAAAGAAGGTATATTGTTTATGAATCGTTTATTTAATATTGATAATCCAATCATGCAGTTTATCTCTAAGATCTTTGATCTGGTGATTCTGAATCTGATATTTGTGTTGAGTTGTATTCCTGTAATTACGATTGGCGCATCTTTGAGTGCGCTTTATTATGTGTCTTTGAAAATGTTGCGGGGGGAAGAGCCTTATATCTGGCAGAACTTTTGGAAAGCCTTCCGGCAGAATTTTAAACAGAGTACGATTGTGTGGGGATTGTATCTTTTGATCATTACATTTATCGGGATGGATTTTTATATTATTAATTCTCAGGATACTGTCCTGTTTGCTGCGATCCGGGTCTGCCTGTGGGTAGTCTGCGCGATTCTTCTTAGCATATTCCTGTATGTTTTTCCTATTATCTCTCATTTTGTGTGCACGACAAAGCAGGCATTCAAGAATGCGGCTTTTATGGCAATGGGGCACCTGCCTTATACAATCATTCTCCTTGCAGCCTTTGGACTGATTCTTTATCTGTGTACGGTATCGGCAACAACTTTTGCACTTATGATTGTGCTTAGTGGCATCTGCGGCTTTTCAGTTGTTGCTTTTACTTATTGCATTATATTTGACAGGATTTTTAAAAAGTATGAGCCGGAAGAGAACTCCCGGCAGTAAGGCTTAATTATTCGGGAGCACCCTATTATCTTTCCCTCTCGTTTACTGAGGATTTTCCACCCCATAGAAATACTGCTTAATATTCTCTTTATCCGGGAAATTAAATAAATCAATATCTCTTAACACTGTTTCTACATCATAGGGAATCCATACACTCTCATACCGTATCTTTTCCTCAAGATCAAGAATCCCTGCTCTCGCTATATTCTTATCTCTAGCCGGACATCCCAGAGAGCCGCAATTAATATACCATGGACGCTTTAACGCATCATCACCTGGCATTACGCTCCCCACATGGTCATGACCATAGAGAATAATATCCGCATCTATTCCTTCAAACATCTTCTTCAATTGCTCTTCCGTTGGGTTCTGATGGTAGTTCACATACCGTTTTTGCTCATCCATCGAATAGTGTGCAACATATATTTTTCTTCCTTCCCGCTCGATTGTCTGGCTGTACGAAAGCGTTTCAAGGAATCTTACGGAATCTTCTCCCAGTCTCTCATGCTCCCACAGATGATACTGTCTCTCTCCATATTCCATATGCTCTTCATTAGGAAATGTCGTTGGCATTTTTCCGAATAAAAATGTCTCGTGATTGCCTTTTACACATGCAGAGAGATTATCAAGATTACGCATGATCTGCACCGTCTCTTCCGGATAAGCACCAATTCCGATGATATCGCCACAACATATAATCTCATCACATTTTCTTTTCTCTAGTTCTTCTAATATTGCTTTTAATGCAGCCGCATTATTATGAATGTCTGTAATAATTCCTATTCTTGCCATTTCTACTCCTTTGCTACATCCTTCTACGTATTCAAAATACACCTATAAAGTTCTCATAAAACGAAGAAGGGGAGAAGGTTTTCCCCCCCCCCTAGAAATTTCAAGGTTCTAAGGCTTTTTAGCCCTTAATTCCGGACTGTGCAACACCTTCGATAAACTGCTTCTGGAAGATGAAGAACAGTACTATAATCGGTATAACTGCCATTACTGCTCCAGCCATCTGCATTGGGTACTTGGTCGTATACTGTCCCTGTAAGGTTGAAAGCGCAGGACCAAGTGTCATCATCTTCGGAGATGTATTGACGATCAACGGCCACATGAAGTCATTCCATGCAAACTTCGCCGTGAAGATTACCAATGACACGATACCCGGTTTGGTCAATGGAAGCATAATCTTCCAAAAGATCTGATAACGGTTACATCCATCCAAAAGCGCTGCTTCTTCCAATTCTTTTGGCAATGACATAAAGAACTGCCTCAGAAGGAAGGTACCGAACGCACTGAACAAGTTTGGCAGGAATAATGCCGGTATGGTATCCAGAAGTCCCAGTTTCTGAATGATCTGATACTGAGGAATCAGGAATATCTGACCTGGTACCATAAGTACTGACAGGAGCAATACGAAGATCGCGTTCTTGAACGGGAACTCAATACGTGCGAATGCATATGCTGCCATAGAACAGAACATTACCTGTACTACCGTCGTTACTACTGTTGATATAATTGTGTTCAGATATACTCTGGCAAATGGCAGAGCCGTTACAATCTGTCCATAGGCATCCACAAGGAACTGCTTCGGGAAGAATGTCGGCGGAATCTGCATCGCCTCTCCTACTGTTTTGAATGAAGTAAGTACCATCCATAAGAATGGGAATACTGTAACTCCGACTCCAAGGAGAAGTGCCAGATGAACGAATAATTTCTTTGTATTTGATTTACCTTTCATTTCGCTTCTCCTCCTAATCGTAATTAACCCATTTCTTCTGTCCCCACAGCTGAACCACTGTTACCAGCATGATTACTGCGAAGATCAGAATAGAAATCGCTGCCGCATATCCTTTATATCCATAATCGAATGCCTGGCGATAGAACAGCATAACTACCGTCTGCGTGCTCTCGTAAGCCGGATTCGTCTTTCCTATCATCATGTAGATAACATCGAATACCTGGAATCCACTGATGATGGATGTGATCATTACGAAGAATATGGTTGGTGTCAGCATTGGTATGGTAATCTTGAAAAATTGCTGTACTGTACCTGCTCCGTCAAGCGCTGCCGCTTCATAATATGACTGGGAGATTCCCTGCATACCGGCCAGCAGGATAATCATATTGTATCCTACCGTCATCCACAAACCGACAATCATAACCATATAAAGCGCAATCTTCGGATCAGTCAGCCATCCATGTCCTTTTCCTCCCAGTCCCCTGATGACACTGTTCAGAATACCCATCTTCTCGTTGTAGATCCATTTCCATACCATAGCAACCGCTGCCGCCATCGTTACGGAAGGAAGGAAATACAGAGTCCGGTAAATGGATGTTCCTTTGATCTTGGAATTCAACAATGCTGCGATGAAGATTGACAGGAACAATCCAACCGGCACCGTGCATACAACATATTTCAGCGTATTGCCGAATGTTGCCCACACTTCTTTGTCGTGTATCATATCCTGATAATTCTGCATACCAACAAATGTTGCTATATTAAATTTGTTAACATCATTAAAACTAAACCAGACATTCTGGATAAACGGCCAGATATAGAATATCAAAAGCCCGATGGTAACTGGTGCAATGAAGATATACGCTGCGATCCAGTCTTTCTTCGCACGCTTGCTTGCCCGTTTTTTCTGTACGCCTGTTTTTACTTTACCCTCAGCCATATATATCACCTACTTAAGCGCTGTTATTTTGCATCCTTTTCCAACAGTTTATCTGCTTCTGCCTTCAATTCTTTACATACATCTGCTAATGATTCTTCTCCGTTGTATGCTTTCTGAAGAGAAGTAGCCTCAAGGTCATATAATTCTGCTGCTGCCATACATACTGGAAGTGGGTATGCTTCATCAGCATGGTTGGTATATGCTGCCAGGTTGTATGCTTCATTTGCTTTTGCAAAATATTCCTGAGCATCTGTTCTTGCGGAGATAACAACACCTGTCTCGCCCTGGATCTTCATAGCTTCTGCGCTTCCAAGCCAGATTGCGAAATCAATTGCTGCGTCTTTGTTCTTGCTGCCTTCGTATACAGCGTATCCAAGTCCGTTGATACAGTTTGCTTCTACACCATTGAATGTTGGGATCTCTACACAGTCAATCTTATCTGCGATCGCATCATTTCCTGCATATTCAGGAACCATGTAAGAACCAGCGAAGTTCATAGCAAGCTGATTTCCTTCGAACATCGCATCTGCTGTCGTCTCTGCCAATGCTGCTGCACTTGGAGATAAATCTTTGTCAATCATATCGATCCAGCACTGGATACCTTCCTGTGTCTTTGGATCTTCATATCCGGTCTCTGTCTTGTCATCGTTAATGATGTATCCGCCATTCGCATATACGGTCTGATAATACCATGTCTGGAAATCAACCGGGCAAGCAAATGGATAGACACCATCTTCCAATCCTGCTGCTTTCAATGCTTCTGCTGTTGCAACCAGATCTTCATATGTCATATCATCTGTAGGATATTCTACTCCTGCAGCATCAAAGATCTCTTTGTTGTACCACAGTGCGTTGGTATCAAAATCCTTTGGAACTGCATAGTTTACGCCGTCACGAACGTAGTTATTTACCAGTGTCTCAGAGAAAGCGTCATTGATATCAGACTCTGCAATTGCATCTGTCAGATCTGCCAGGATACCGCCATCTACATAAGAATCCAGATGAAGCACGTTCAGCCAGAATACGTCCGGAGCCTTTCCGCCTGTTGCTGCCGCTTCCAGTTTTGTCCAGTACTCTCCGCCTTTGTATGGAGTCAGCTGAATCTCAACAGTCACATCTTCATTCTCTGCCTCATATGCTTCTACGAGTTTTTCCATTGCTGGTCTCTGGTTCTCATCCCAGATACCAAATGTCAGAGTTGTCTTGCCGCCAGATGATCCACCATCAGATTTGCCGCCACATCCTACAAGCATCGTTGCGCCCATTGCTACACACAGTCCAAGGGCTGCCAGTTTTTTCAGATTCTTCTTCATAATCTTCACTCCTTCTTTAAAATGATTATTAGTTTCTATATGAAGTTTCTCTCTACTTACGTCAACAATAAGAGAAACAAACATATCTTTCGTTATCTGCCGAAATCGGCAATCTTCACAGGCACTCCTCCGTGAGTTCTGGAGTATTCTGCTGCCAGTGCACAGTAATGACTCTCCAGGGAACGTTCTATAGAAGTTACATAAGAACTTTCTTCCTTTTCACCACTGATGATATCCAGGAATTCCTCTACCATACGGTCATCTCCTCCGCCATGTCCCGAGAAATCATCCGACAGACTCATCACATCGATCTTCTCTTCTGTAATATTACTTCCAAATCTATAGACCGCAATCTCACATTTCTCTATCTCGTGCGAATCCATATTCACTCTCAGTTCGCCTTTCGTCCCCATGAATCTTGCATACCTGGATACTTCCGGCGTAAAACCACACATGGTAAAACTCATGGTCGTTCCATCTGTCATCTTCAGATTTACTACTTGGTGATCTACAACATTGTTCTTGCAATGATATACACACTGTCCATATCTGCCTGTTTTAATCTGCTCTAAGAGTTTCTCCTCTGTCGGTCCGCTTGGTACCAGCACATCCAGCGGCCAGATTCTGTTGCCTGAGCGATAGCCAACCAAAGTACTGTCTATATATATCTTCTCCGCGTCAAACGGACATTCTTCTTTTGCACCGCACCCATCCATACAGCGTTTTGCACATCCCTTGGGGGCTTTCTCTTCTTTAAAAAGATAAGTATCTCCGTAAGAAGTAAGGGATTCACAGGTCTTTCCTGCAAGCCATGGATACAAGTCCATATCATGACAGCATTTCTGCAGGATCATCGGACTGGTCTCATCAGAATTCGCCCAGTTGCCGCGCACGAAACTGTGTGCCTGGTGGAACCATCCTACATTCTCCATCGCTGTGATTGATACCACATCTCCAATACAGCCGCTGTCCAGTAATTCTTTGACTTTCTGATAGATTGGCGTATATCTTAACACATGGCATACAACGACTTTACGGTTGTATCTTCTCGCTGCTTCTTCTAACTTGCGGCATTCTTCCAGATCCGGCGATACCGGCTTTTCAAGCAGCAGATGATATCCCTTCTCAAGTGCCAGGATTGCCTGCCCTACATGCTGTCTGTCCTGCGTCGCAATGATCATAGCATCTGCAAGGCGCTCTTCCCCAAGCATCTCCTCTGCACTTGCAAAACACGCTTCTTTTGGCAGATGATATTCTTCAGCCATAAGAGCCACTTTCTTCGGGTCTGTATCTGCGACAGCAACAATCTCCATTTTGTCCGGATGGATCAGTGCTGACTTAGCATACATATCTCTGCCCCGGCTTCCCAATCCGGCAATCGCAACCTTCATACGTCTGCTCATATTCCTATCACTCCTATCTGTTTCATATGTTTTTTTTCGCCTTATCTACTTTGTTTTCTCCGTTCTCTTCTTTTAATTCTTCTGTGTAATCTCGTATTCCTGGTTTCTGAAATCGACCGTTACCATCGTACCATCTGAGAATACGGTTCTCTGTACTTCATAATCTCCGCCTACCATCTCGTGACATACCATCTCACATTTTGCTACTTTTTCATGAAGTTCAGATACTACCTTGCATCTTTCGATTTCCTGATCCAGGGTTAATTTCACATCCGGTTCAAATGATCCGTCAAAATTCGGATACGCACCATCCCGGATAACATATGGTGCTCCGCCGTTCAGCAGCGCATACAGCATGTAATCTTCAGATTCGCTTGCCTTCTCCATCATCCATGGTTCGATCAGGCAGTCATGATATACCAGATTGAACAATGGTACCGGAACTCCATACTTCGGACTCCCCGGTTCGCGAAGCATGAAATCATACGGTGCATAATGGCTGAATACCATGCTCGGAATACACCAGTCGCTTACTTCTTCCGAACTTGGAAGGATGCCCTGAGACATCAGATAGTTGAAGCAGTTGGCTCTTGCATCGTAGCATTCTTTTCTGGTCATTCTATGACGAGGGTTATCACATTCATCTCCCTCGTTACAGGTAAATACATCCAGATATGCACAGTCCAATTTGATCTGATGGTTCCTAAGTTCCGTAAAATTCCGTTTCACATAGTAAGGTGCCTGTGTGCCGCAAAGATAAGACTGAGGTCCCCCTGCCCATCTCTGATGCTGCGGAATCGTACCATCCGGAAGCAGACAGGCATAATCATCATCATAACTTGGTGCTGAATGATAATAATCGCGGTACTGGTCGTGGATTCCGAAGAGATATCCGCACTCATGCATCGCGTCTACCAAGGACTTCATGCCTTCCCAGCCGCCAGCCGCCTCACATGCCGGCATATAGTCAGGGTGCTGGTTATCATATCCCGGCTCCGCCCATCCGTCCAGATGCATGTATAACTTCTCCACTCCGGCTTCATGCAATCTTCGAATCTCCTCTTCTCTTCTGGCAAATGGAATCAACTGATTATTAATATCCGGCGCGTCCTTATCGAAGAAATCCGACTCTTCTCTGACATAGGTCTTAATTCCTTTATGCACAAAACTGCATCCGATCAACCGGTCTACAGATGGCACCTGTGCCGCTTTTTCTGCCAGGGTACGAAGTCTTCCCTGCTCTTTTACATATTCCCGGTATACTTTGCAGATATCGTTATAGTCACAATCGCTCAGCAGTGTGTATCTTACAACTCTCCGGTAATCCATCTTTCCAAGACTTGGCTCGAAACGCATACTCGCATGTGTGTACGGGCCTCCTGCCGGATGCTCTGCCTGATACGCCGCATTCCACGGTGTTGTGCAGATGGCAATATAGCCTTGTCTTTCTTTGACCTGAGCGAACCATGGCATGTATCCGCCTGCTGTCTCGAAGATTCCGTCGAATACGATATCTCCTAATTCTACTTCCCAGGTATTCGGAATCAGGATTCCCTGCTGCATATTAATCAACGTGTACCAGTCTTCCCTCTTCTCCTCGAATGCCATCTCGCCCGGCCAGTAGACTGCCTTTACCTGAATCCCTTCTTCGCACAGAGGAATCCACTCAAAATAGACATCTTGTGTTGTCCTCTCAATCCAGACATACGTCTCGAATGTATACGGGATTTCTCGTTCCCCAATTCGGAATCCCTGATAAGTGCTACGTACGCCTGTTCCAATTCCGTTCTCAACTTTCTCATGTTTGACAGAAAGTGCATCCTTAAACTCAAGACGTCCATCTTCATATTCCAGATATGGAATATATGTATCTGTCCATTCCCATACGGTTTTCTCCTTACATAAGGTAATTCGGAGGCTTTCTTCTTCAAACTGAATTTCGGTATGATTTATTTTTATATTTGTCATATCGTCTTTCCCCTTTTTGGTAATTGTGTCGTTTTTTCTCTCCTTTTATCTAATATTATATTCCGCTTTGCACAATTATGCTTATACAATTGTCTATGGTTATTGTCTAATTATCCCTATTCTGATACAATAAGCCTAAGGAGGACCTGTATATGACGTACATAAAGACCAAACTAAAAAAAGAGATTACAATAGACTCCATCATTACGATTCATTATTTTGAATATATGAAAGACTTTGTATTCAAGGGAGAATCGCATGATTTCTGGGAATTTTTATATGTAGATAACGGAACTGTCTCGGTGTGTTCCAACGACACCTGGCTGACATTGAATACCGGAGACATCATCTTCCATCAGCCGAATGAATTCCATGCAATCAAGTCCATCGGCAAGAATTCTCCGAACCTGATTGCCATATCGTTCGTCTGCGATTCCCCGGCAATGGATTTCTTCATCCAGAAAAATTTTACACTAACCGATGAGGAACGAGCCCTCATCTCACGCATTATCTCAGAAGGGCGCAAGAGTTTCGCTACGCCTATGCACATCCCTTCTGTCGAGCAAGTACAGATTAAAGACGAGACTCCTTTTGCATCACAGCAATTAATATTACTGTATCTGGAACTTTTCCTGATCACATCTGTCCGGAATCACCCGGAGAATGCAGTAACACGAACCAGCCTTCCCAAAGCCTCTCCGGAGAAAAAGGCAACGAAGCAGGAACGGATAGAAAAGATTCTGCAGTATATGGAATTCCATATCTGCGAACAGATTAAGATTACGGATATCTGCGATGCATTTTCCATCAGTCGGTCTTCCCTGCAGGCATTGTTCCATGAGACGATGAACTGTGGCGTGATTGATTATTTTAATAATATGAAGATTCAGCGAGCTAAGGATATTATCCGGGATGGGACGATGAATTTTACAGAGATTGCTTATTTTCTGTCTTATAGTTCACTGCCGTATTTCTCTAAACAGTTTAAAGCAGCTACAGGGATGTCGCCTTCAGAGTATTCTTCTTCAGTGAAGGGGATTACGGATGCACTTCGTGGCAGCGGTGAGAATAGCAAGAAAGGGAAACGGCGTTGATTTTTAATTGGGGACGGGGGAAATTCAAAAAGGAACAGGGGTTTTTCAATTTCCCCCGTCCCCAATTGGATTTGTCCTGTCCCTTTTTGCTAAAACTCTGCTTCTAAGAATGCATAATAGCATCTAACCGCCTCATAGATATCAGCCTTGCTAGTCAGTTCCCACGGCGCATGCATGGACAGCACTGCTACGCCACTATCGATCACTTCCATTCCATAAACAGCCATCAGATATGCGATCGTTCCGCCGCCGCCAACATCAATCTTGCCAAGTTCCGCTGTCTGATAATTCACGCCCGCATCTTTCATAATCTGTCTCAGAGCCGCGATGTATTCCGGATTCGCGTCATTCGATCCACTCTTGCCGCCTTTACCGGTATATTTATTGAATACAGGTCCACATGCCAGATATGCAGCATTCTTCTTCTCATATACTTCCTCATACATCGGATCATATCCTGCACTGACATCAGAAGAAAGCATCTTGGAATTCGCCAGCGTACGGCGAAGCACCAGATCGTTATATTCCGTACTCAATGCAATATATTCCGCCACAGTATTCTCGAAGAACTTAGAAGTCATTCCGCTGGCGCCTACGCTTCCAATCTCTTCTTTGTCAATCAGGATACAACAGGATGTTCTGGATACCCGCTTCTCCTCCAGCATTGCGAAAAGAGAAGTGAATGCACATACACGGTCATCCTGTCCATAAGCCAGCACCATGCTGCGGTCAAGTCCACATTCTCTCGCCTTACCCGCCGGAACAATCTCTAATTCTGCTGATAGAAAATCTTCTTCTTCGATTCCATAGTTTTCTTTCAAAATATGAAGCATCTGCTTTCTCACTGCCTCGTCCTTATCTTCCCCAAGCGGACGATTGCCGATAACCAGATCCATCTTCTCTGCGTCAATGAATTTCTCTGCATTCTTCTCCATCTGACCGTAAGCCAGATGCGGAAGCAGGTCCGTAATTACGAAGGTCGGCTCAGTATCATCTTCCCCAATTGTGATATCTACCTTAGAACCATCCATCTTAATCACTACGCCATGGATCGCAAGCGGCATAGCAAGCCACTGATATTTCTTAATTCCCCCATAATAATGCGTATCCAGATACGCTACCTGCGCAGACTCATAGAGCGGATTCTGCTTGATGTCAATACGCGGAGAATCGATATGTGCGCCAAGAATATTCATTCCCTGCTCAATCGGCTCCTCTCCTGCCTGAAACAGAATAATCGCTCTCTCCATGTATTCCATATACACCTTATCCTGCGGATGTATACGCTGCCCCTCACGAATCAGATCCTTCATATCGCGGTATCCCGCTTCTTTAGCAAGCCTAATCGCCGTTCTCACACATTCACGCTCAGTCTTGCCTTCATCTAGACATCTGCGATACTTCTCTGATACGGATTCGAGTTCGCCCAGTTGTCTTTCATCATAAGTATTCCACAAATTCTTTCGTTCCATAGTTACCTCCATCATACCCCATCAGGATGCTTGTCCTGATGCATAATCTTTAGGCATATTATAGCGAAAGTACTGTCAAAAAGCCTTACACTATCGTCCTTTGTACTTACAGGATTATCTCACTTCAAAATATTCTGCTCCATGCAAAATACTATCTAAATATTTCAAATCATGCACAAACGAATTCAAGCATACCGTAACATCTTTCTTTGATGTGTTACGATATGCTCGAATAAAGTATACATTATTATAACTTATATTTCCGTCAAAAATGCCTTATAACCTTTGTATGCCTCATAGACATCCGCTTTGCTGGTCACTTCCCATGGCGCGTGCATGCTCAGAACAGCAACACCGCTATCAATGACCTCCATTCCGTAATTCGCCATGATATAGGCAATGGTTCCGCCACCCCCGGCATCGACCTTTCCTAATTCAGCAAACTGGTAGGCTACATTCTGCTGATCCATAGCGTTTCGAATCTGTGCAAGATACTCTGCATTCGCATCATTAGAGCCATTTTTGCCCCGACTGCCAGTGAATTTGTTGAATACCAGTCCTTTTGCAAAGAAAGCGGAACTGCGCTTTTCAAAATTCTCTGCAAACATCGGATCATAAGCAGCACTTACGTCTGAAGAAAGCATCTTGGAATTCTGAAGCGTTCTGCGAACCTTCAATTCAGACTCGCCACTGGTAAGCGCCACCAATTCTGCAACTATATTTTCAAAGAAACGAGAATGCATACCTGTCGCACCTACACTTCCAATCTCTTCTTTATCCACCAGGATACAACATGCCGTTCTGTCGACCTCTTCTACATCCAGCATCGCGAAAAGAGAGGTGAATGCACACACTCGGTCATCCTGCCCGTAAGCAAGGATCATGCTTCTGTCAATTCCACAGTCGCGGGCTCTTCCTGCCGGAACAATCTCTAATTCCGCTGATACAAAATCATCCTCTTCCATGTTGTAATATTTTTTCAGAAGTTCCATGACATTGGCTTTTACCGCCTCTTTCTCTTCCTTCTCCAAGGTCTCATCTTTTTCAATCGGTCGGCTTCCGAATAGAAGATCCAGTTTCTCTCCTTCAATTACCGCGTTGGCTTTCTTCTCCATCTGCTTAGCTGCCAGATGAACCAGAAGATCCGTGATTACGAATACCGGATCATCTTCCTTCTCTCCGATGCTGACTTCCGTAACTGTTCCGTCCTTTTTCGCAATCACTCCATGAAGCGCAAGCGGAAGGGTGACCCACTGGTATTTCTTAATGCCGCCGTAATAATGGGTATCCAAATATGCCAGTTCTTCATTCTCATATAATGGATTCTGCTTTACATCGATACGAGGAGAATCAATGTGCGCGCCCAGAATGTTCATTCCGTTTTCTAATGGCTGCTTACCAATATTGAATATGGCAATGCTTTTATCCATGCAGACAGCGTAGATCTTATCTCCGGATTTCACTGGCTCTCTGCTATTCTTTATATCTTCTATATTCCGGTAGCCTTTTTGCTCAATCTGGTCTACCGTGATCTTAATGCACTCGCGCTCAGTCTTTCCTGCATCCAGGCAGGATTTGTAGGCATTGTTAATCTTCTCCAGTTCCTGTAATGCGGCTGGAGTATAAGTTTTCCATACGTTTTCCTTTATCATTAGGGTGTCCTCCTTCTTAATGTTCGCATGATAACATAGTATATCATATTAATGCATACAAAAATACACACCTTTCTGCATCTTTTTTCAATTCTGCCCAAAAAGGTGTGTATTACGATTATTTTTTCAAGACTTTTACGATCTCTGCCATATACATCTCATGGTAATCTTTGTTCGGATACCATTTTTCGTCATTCTCTGACACATCAAAGCATTCCGGCTTCATCTCCTGATGATACTGCTTCTTGCAGACGAATACCAGATCTGCTTCTTCTACCGCAGTCGTTCCATCAACGTAATACGGATGCAGGCCTGCTTCTTTCCATTTATCCTCTACATCTCTTCCGGATACAGAACCGCATACGCTCAATGCTTTTCTATATTCTTCCGGCAGGAATGAGATGGTAAATGTATCATTCACATCTACGAATTCCTTGGTATAACGCTGTGGACGGATGTATACGGTGGCAATATTCTTGCCCCACATAATTCCAAGACCGCCCCAACTTGCTGTCATAGTGTTGCTTTTGTTCTCATCGCCTGCGGTGATGAGCATCCATTCTTTTGAAATCTTATGGAATGGGTTGAATTCTAAACTGTCGATTGATATTTCCTGAAATGCCATGTTTCTCTCCTCCAAACTGAATCCTATTTCACAACAACCTTCCTAAAGTTCTTCTTACCTCTTCTCAGCACGATACCTTCTCCAGACATATCTTCCCCGGCAAATATCACATAGATATCTGTAACTTTCTCACCGTCCACAGCCACACCGCCCTGCTGTACCGCACGACGTGCTTCAGACTTAGACGGAACCAGTCCGGTCTTCACAAGCATGGTCAGAATATCAATATTGCCATCAGTCAGGTCTGCTTCTGTCAGTTCCGTTGTCGGCATATCTGCTGCCGCGCCCTGGCTAAACAATGCTCTTGCCGCTTCTTTTGCTTTCTGTGCTTCTTCCTCGCCATGAACCAATTTGGTCAATTCGTAAGCAAGAATCTCTTTTGCAGTATTCAGCTGTGCGCCTTCCCATGCATCCATCTTGTCAATCTCCTCCAATGGAAGGAAGGTCAGCATACGGATACATTTCAGAACATCTGCGTCCGCAACATTTCTCCAGTACTGGTAGAACTCGAACGGAGAGGTCTTGTTCGGATCAAGCCATACCGCACCCTTTTGGGTCTTGCCCATCTTCTTGCCTTCAGAATTCAGAAGCAGCGTGATGGTCATTGCACTTGCGTCCTTGCCAAGTTTACGGCGAATCAGTTCCGTACCGCCCAGCATGTTGCTCCACTGGTCATCTCCGCCGAACTGAAGATTACAGCCGTATTTCTGGTATAATGCGTAGAAATCATAACTCTGCATGATCATGTAGTTGAACTCAAGGAAACTTAATCCCTTCTCCATTCTCTGCTTATAACACTCTGCTGTCAACATACGATTTACGCTGAAATGTGCTCCAACTTCACGTAATACTTCGATGTAGTTCAGATCCAGCAGCCAATCCGCATTATTCACCATCAATGCCTTTCCTTCTGAGAAATCAATAAAACGACTCATCTGTTTTTTAAAGCACTCGCAATTGTGCTGAATCGTTTCCGGTGTCATCATCTGACGCATATCTGTTCTTCCGGATGGATCTCCAATCATTGCGGTACCGCCACCGATCAGTGCGATCGGCTTATTTCCCGCCTCCTGAAGACGTTTCATCAGGCACAGTGCCATGAAATGTCCTACATGAAGGCTGTCCGCCGTCGGATCGAATCCGATATAGAATGTTGCCTTTCCATTATTCACCAGTTCCCTGATTACTTCTTCATCTGTTACCTGTGCGATCAATCCTCTCGCTTGTAATTCTTCATAGATTCCCATGATATCATCTTCCTTTCTTATCTTTTTCATCTCTATACTCATTCGGACATTTTGCAATATCCCCCACGCAAATGCGTCAATAGATTCCTGCATCTCGTCCGACAAGGTATCCCATCGTAATGTTCCTTTATGACTTCTTAATTAATGATTATCTCTTAATAAATGCTACAAATCCGCAATCTGTTGGATGATCAAGAATATAACAGTCATCCCGATTCAGATACTTTAATTCCATACATGCAATCGTAGTATCCCCTCCGGCAGCGAATATATTAAACAGGCTCAGCAATAGCAAAAGATAACTTCCTGTTACCCATGCTGCAATATATCCTCCGATTCCCAGAATCAGAAATGGAGTCAGGACTCCGAGCAGGTATTCTTTTGGCTTCAGCGGCTCCTTACAATGGCAGTATGGCGTCATATATTCCCACATTACTCCAAGATAGATGCTCTTCCATCTCCCCTTCGTCCATGAAAACCAGCCTACTCCATGAAGCAATTCATGAACAAAAATGCATACCAAGAACAGGACTAGAAAGATGAAATAATTCTGAATAGAGATAATCCCTCTGCCTTCTCTCTGAGTCAATATCCAGATGATAATCCCGAGAACCACGAACGGTCCAGCCGTTACGAATGCCATGACATTCGCTTTCACAACAGAAATGATCTCCTGCTTCTCTTCGTACCCTTGCTCCAGATAATTTTCCCGTTGCTGTCTATAATTGTCTATGATCTTTTGCTTGGCAGGGCTGATCTTCTCTTCTTTCTTCTTTTTTGCCATATCGTCTCACCTCCCGCTACATCCTGCAAAAAACGAATAGAATCAAAAACCGCCCTTATCATACGATAAGGACGGATATATACCGTGGTACCACCTTGTTTTACCGGCAACTCACATTGCCAGCCTCTTTAAGTTGCGCGTTCACAACCCATGCACAGTAACGTGTGCCTTCCGTCACAGCCTACTTGCCTTGCTTCCCGGAATATATTGGGGAAGCATCTCTGTTCGGTGTGCAGCTCCAAGATGTATTCATAATCAATTCCTTCATGCGCCTCTCATCGGCCGGCAGCTTTCTGTATGGGTGTAAGGATTACTACTTCTTCTTTTCCAAGCCTTTGTTCTATATATATGTCTGTTTAATATTCATTTGAATAGAATGCTAACGTATTTGAACAATTTTGTCAAGAGGGGACGGGGGTTTTTTCAATTTCCCCCATCCCCAATTGGATTTGCCGTGTCCCTTTTTATTTCTTACGCCTCCATCACAGCCTCTTTCATGCTCTTGACATACTCTGCCACATAAGGCACGCACTCTTCACCATGCTCTGCTATAATTCTCACAATCGCAGACCCCACGATTGCGCCATCTGAAGCCGCCGCCATCTCTTTTGCCTGCTGGGGCGTTGAGATGCCGAATCCAACAGCACAAGGGATATCCGTCACTTCCCGAACCTTATCAATCATTTCTTTAATATTAGTAGTAATCTCACTCCTGACACCAGTTACTCCCAAAGAAGACACGCAATACAGGAAGCCTTCTGCTTCTTTCGCGATCATCTGAATCCTCTCCTCTGAGGTTGGTGCGATCAAGGATACCAGTTCGATTCCATATTCCCGGCATACATCTGCCAGTTCTCCCTTTTCCTCATAAGGCATATCCGGCACGATGACTCCCGCCATTCCACATTCTACGCACCTCTTCATAAAACGTTCTCTTCCATAGGTATAAATCGCATTGATATAAGTCATGAACACCAGTGGAACATGAATCTGGTCACGCACCTCTTTTACTGCGTCAAATAATTGATCCGTTGTACATCCCCCGCGCAACGCGCGCTCATCTGCTTCCTGGATTACCGGGCCTTCTGCAATCGGATCGGAAAACGGGATACCGATTTCTATCAGGTCCGCTCCTGCCTCCTGCATGGCAACGAGTAATTCCTGCGTCACTTTAAGCGACGGATCGCCTCCGGTAATAAATGGAATAAATGCTTTTTTATTTTCAAATGCTTCACATATCTTATTCATAGATCTCCACTCCTCTGTATCTTGCTATAGCCGCCACATCTTTATCGCCGCGTCCTGAGATATTGACAACAATAATCTTATCCTTTGGCATGGTTGGTGCCAGTTTTCTTGCATAGGCAACCGCATGGGCACTCTCTACTGCCGGGATAATTCCTTCCATTCTGGACAGATATTCGAACGCTGCCACTGCCTCTTCATCTGTAATCGGTACATACTGTGCCCGTCCTTCTGCTGCCAGCATAGCATGTTCCGGTCCGATGCCCGGATAATCAAGCCCAGCGGAAATCGAGTACACAGGAGCAATCTGTCCATCCTCATTCTGGCAGAACAGCGACTTCATTCCATGGAAGATGCCTTCCGTTCCTCTTGCAACCGTTGCCGCATGTTTCTCTGTATCTACTCCCAATCCAGCCGCCTCACATCCGATCAACTGCACTTCCTGATCCGGGATAAATTCATAGAAGGCTCCCATTGCATTGCTGCCGCCGCCTACACATGCTATCACTGCATCCGGAAGACGTCCTTCCTTCTCAAGCATCTGTTCCTTAATCTCCTTGCCAATTACCTTCTGGAAATCCCTGACAATCGTTGGAAATGGATGTGGCCCCATTACGGAACCTAATACATATAAGGTATCGTCCATCCGGCTTGCCCATTCTCTCATCGTCTCATTTACCGCATCTTTTAAGGTCATCGTACCAGTCGTTACCGGATGTACCTTCGCCCCTAAAAGTTCCATTCTGTACACATTCAGCGCCTGCCGGTCTGTATCTTCTTTGCCCATGTAGATCTCACATTCCATATCCATCAGGGCTGCAGCAGTAGCGGTTGCCACGCCATGCTGTCCGGCTCCGGTTTCCGCGATGACACGCGTCTTGCCCATCTTCTTCGCCAGAAGCACCTGCCCCAATACATTATTGATCTTATGGGCACCTGTATGGTTCAGATCTTCCCGTTTCAGATAGATCTTCGCTCCGCCCAAGTCTCTTGTCATCTTCTTTGCTTCATATAGCAATGATGGACGTCCTGCATAATTCTTCAACAGATCATCCAGTTCCCGGTTGAATTCCGGGTCATTTTTATACTTCTCATATGCTTCTTCTACTTCATTTACTGCATTCATCAGTGTCTCCGGAACAAATTGCCCTCCATATTGTCCAAATCTTCCTTTTCTACTCATGACTTCTTACCCTTTCTATAAAATTCTGTATCTTAACCGCATCTTTGATTCCATCCGTTTCTACCGCACTGCTTACGTCTACCGCATAAGGATGGCAGGCTTCAATATTCTCCCGTACATTCTCGGCATCTAAACCTCCTGCCAGGAAATATGGTTTCTCGAGCCTCGGAATCAGGCGCTTATCAAACTGCTGCCCACTTCCTCCATAAGTGCCTTTGATATAAGTATCCAGAAGCAGATATTCACAGTCCATCTTCTCTGCTTCCAGAATCTGTTCCCCAGATCTTACCCGTACCGCTCTGATCATCGGTATATCCGGCACTTCTTGCCGAAGCCGCTTTATATATTCTTCATCTTCTTCTCCGTGAAGTTGAATCATCTGGATAATCTGTTCTTTACACAGCCTGGCGATCCGTGCAATCGGTTCCCGAACAAATACTCCGACTGCAGGAATCTCCGGCAGCAGTTGTTCCCGAAGTGAATCCGCTATCTTCTCAGTTATCTGTCTGCTGCTTTTGGCAAATACGAATCCAACGTAATCCAACTTTAAAGAATTGGCTATCTGTATATCTTCCGGCCGTTTCAGCCCGCAGATCTTTATCTTCGTCTTCCCCATACTTGTCACCTTCTAACTTCCGTTCAGTACTTCCAACATTGCCTTTTTATCAGTACTTCGCATCAGCGTCTCCCCAATCAGCACGCCGTTCACCCCTGCTTTTCGAAGTGCTTCAATATCGTCAGGAGTCTTAATTCCACTTTCAGCCACGAACAGTACTTCTTTAGGCGCAAGGTTCCGTAAACGGATACTATTATTAATATCCACAGTAAAGTCTTTCAGGTTCCGGTTATTTACACCGATTACTCTTGCTCCGGCCACGATCGCCGACTGCATCTCTTCCTCATCATGTGCCTCCACCAGTGCCGACAGCCCCAGACGATTACAGATGTTCAGATACCGTTTCAGCGTCTCTGTATCCAAAAGCGCACAGATCAGAAGCACGACATCAGCCCCCAACACTTTGGCTTCATAGATCATGTACTCGTCTATGGTAAAATCTTTCCGCAGCACCGGAATATTCACTTCTTTTGCAATCTCTTCCAGATACTCATTCTTTCCCTGAAAATACTTTGGCTCTGTCAGGCAGGAGATTGCTGTCGCCTTCGCCTGCTCATATTCCTTCGCAATCTCCAGATAAGGAAAGTCTTCAGCAATCACTCCTTTTGAAGGCGATGCTTTCTTCACCTCACAGATATAATGGATTCCCGGCTGTTTCAGCCGCTCTTCAAATGGGAATCCAGTATTCGGATTCATCTCCATTGCCTGTCTTCGAATCTCTGAAAACGGAACTTTTCTTTTCGCTTTTTCCACCCGGATCTTTGTATCTGCCGCAATTCTATCTAAGATCATACTGATGCCTCCCTGGCTGCTTTTTGGGTAGCCGCACAGAATTCTTTATATTTCTCCATTGCCTTGCCGCTGTCAATCATTTCCTGAGCCATCTTGATTCCGTCTGCCAACGTGATTCCATCAATTCCAAGGTAAAGGCTCATACCTGCATTCATAAGTACGACATCTCGCTTTGCTCCGGTTTCTTTTCCACTTAGGATATCCATCGTAATCTGCGCATTTTCTTCCGGAGAACCGCCAATCAACTCGTCAAGCGGACATCTCTCCAAACCGAACTGTTCCGGCGTAATTGTATAAGAGGTTATTTCTCCGAATCGAATCTCGTGTACCTGTGTCTCTCCTGTCAACGTAATCTCATCTAACCCGTCTTCTCCGCAGACAGCTACGCCGCGGGTAACCCCCAGATTCGCCAGCACCTGTGCCATTGGTTTTGCCAATTTCTTATCATATACGCCAAGCAGCTGCATGGTTGCTCCTGCCGGATTGGAAAGCGGTCCAAGGATATTAAATACTGTACGCACACCCAATTCTTTTCTGACTGGTGCTGCATACTTCATAGAAGAATGGTACACTGGCGCAAACATAAAGCAGATACCTGTGTCGTTGAGAACTTTTTCATTCTGTTCTGCCGTCAGCGCCACTTGAATGCCCAACTTTTCTAACACATCTGCCGCTCCGCTCTTACTGGAAACGCTGCGGTTGCCGTGTTTTGCCACCGGAACCCCGCCTGCTGCTACAATGAACGCGGAAGTTGTCGATATATTGAATGTTCCCACCTGATCGCCGCCTGTACCCACGCTGTCGATTACTTCCCGCTCTGGCTGAATCTTGATTCCTTTTTCTCTCATAACCGTTGCAAATGCTGTGATTTCATCAATGGTCTCGCCTTGCATGCTGAGTGCCATCAAGAATCCGCCCATCTGCGCCTGGGTAGCAGTGCCATCCATCATTTCTTCCATAACACCTCTTGCTTCTTCATATGTCAGGTCTTCTTTTTTTGATAATTTTGCAATTGCTTCTCTAATCATGATTACTTCTCCTTTTCTCGCTAAAACTGTCAATTAATTTTCAAAAAGTTCTTAAGAATTGTTCTCCCATCCGGGGTAAGAATGGATTCCGGATGAAATTGCAGACCATATACCGGATAGACCTTATGCTGAACTGCCATTATTTCTCCATCCTCTGCCGTAGCAATAATGTATAGTTCTTCTGGCATCTCTTCTTTTACTGTCGCAAGAGAATGATATCTTGCAGCGTCCATTTCCTCTTCCATCCCTTGAAAGATTGGGCTGCTGACATCAATCCTGATTCGACTTTTCTTTCCATGCATTAACTGCTTCGCATGTGCAATCTTTCCGCCATATGCCTCACAGATTGCCTGATGCCCCAAGCACACACCAAGAATCGGTATCTTGCCCTGTAATTTCCGTACTACTTCTTCGCAGACTCCTGCATCTTTCGGATATCCAGGTCCCGGCGATAAGATGATATGGTCTGGCTTCATCGCCTCGATCTCTTCCACCGTCTTCTCATCATTTCTTATCACCCGAATATCCGGGCAGATACTTCCGGCCAATTGAACCAGATTATAAGAAAAACTATCGTAATTATCGATTAAAAGTATCATTATTCCAATACCTCCTTTGCGGATTGGATTGCATTCATCACTGCTGCCGCTTTGTTGGCGGATTCTTCATATTCATTCTCCGGCACACTGTCTGCAACGATTCCGCCGCCTGCCTGCACGTAGACTTTGCCATCTTTTTTGACTGCCATCCGTATTGCAATACAGGTATCCATATTGCCGGTAAAATCAAGATATCCCAATGCTCCTCCATAGATTCCTCTCTCTTCCTGTTCCATTTCCTCAATAATCTCACAGGCTCGAATCTTCGGCGCCCCGGAAAGCGTTCCTGCCGGAAGCATTGCTTCAATTGCGCTTAATGCATCACAGTCATCCCGGATATCTCCTTCCACTTGGGAACAGATATGCATAATCTTGGAGTATCGGTGGATCATCATATATTCTGTAACCTCCACAGAATCATAATTCGAGATCCTGCCAAGATCATTTCTTCCCAAATCCACTAGCATATTGTGCTCTGACAACTCTTTCTCATCTGCCAGAAGATCTTTCTCAAGCCTCTTATCTTCTTCCTCCGTCTTACCTCTCGGTCTGGAGCCCGCTACCGGGAATGTGGTAAGCCTTCCGTCCTGAAGCCGCACCAGCGTCTCCGGAGAGGTACTTATAAGTTCGTCATCATCAATGTTCATGTACACCATGTATGGAGATGGATTCGTGGTTCGAAGTACCCGGTATGGATTAATTAAACTTCCCTCATATGGACTGGAGAACTGCCTTGAGATTACCGCCTGGAAGATATCCCCATCCACAATGTATTCTTTCGTTCTTTCAACCATCCGACAGTAATCTTCTTTGCTGACGTTGCAAGTGAAATTTATCTTACTGTCAGACACCGGGATTCTTGCTGCTTCTGAACTACGTATTACATTCGCAATATCCTGGATCTGTGCTGTTGCTTTGCCATAATTCTCCATGACCTTATCCGTTCTCATATTCACAATAATGCTGATCTTCTGCTTCAAATGATCATATGCAATCACTTTATCAAACAACATCAAATCATAATCATTGAATGTTCCTTTTTGATCTTCAGTTTTGGTTCTGCATATCCGATCATAGCGTAGGCAAAATACCCTACGAATCCGCCCGTGAATGGTGGCAGCCCTTTTAATTTGGGTGCTTTATAATCCTTCATGATTTCACGGATGACCTCCATCGGCTGATCCGCCATGACAGTCCTTTCTTCTCCGTTCTGTTCAATCGTGACTTTTTCACAGGTACAAGATACACGCATAATCGGGTCATATCCCAGGAAGGAATAACGTCCCCATTTTTCGCCGCCTTCCACACTTTCTAATAAATAAAAGCGTTTGCTGATTGCCGCAATCTTCCGTAATAGGGTAATCGGTGTAATTACATCTGCGTAAATCTCCCGGCATACCGGAATGATGTCATAGTCCGGTGCTAATCTTACAATCTCATCGCAATCTGGATACATATCTTCGTCCTCCTTAGTGTTATGAATTTTGATGTTATGAATCTTGTTGCTATAATCTGGCGTGTATGTAAAGAGGTTATTCTTTCTAGTTCACTGCAAAAGAAAAAGCTCCTGCCCCTCTCAAGGGACAAAAGCTTAAAATCTGACTTCTGCGGTACCACCCATATTGCCGATATATTGACCACTCTTTTTATGTACTAACATACACATCTCCTTGGTAACGGGCGAGAATCCCGTCAGCGTCTACTCCCGGTTTCATATCGAATCTTCGGTTTCAGGCTGCCCTCACAAGTCCATTCGGCAAAAACTCTTATTGCTGCCTTTCCACCATTTGGCAACTCTCTGGAAATAAATATTCTTACTTACTACTCTTGTTCAGCGGTTTATTATATTATCACTTCAACTTACTATAGTATATGCCAAATCTTTTCAAATGTCAACTAGTGGGGACGGGGGTTTTTTCAATTTCCCCCGTCCCAAATTAAATTTGCCCTGTCCCTTTTTACAGATAAAAAAGATACTGTTTTACCGAGTCCATTTTTCCAACCACCTATCAGCAACAATCCAATTTCCCTTTTCCGTCAAATGAATTCCATCTGAAGTTATTGCACGGTAACCATACCTATCTACTGCCTTCTGCATTTCCTCCTGCAGTGGCATAAATGTTATCTGGCGCATCTCAGTCACCTCTTGGATAACTTTCTCCACCTCCAGAATCCCTGGAATCCAATTCTGATATTCCTGCGGATATGGGAATATAAACGGTCCCATACAGATAATTTCTGCCCCTGTCTCTTCCTGTATCTCCACCACAAGCCTCTCATAATTCTCCGCAAATTCTTGTTCCTGCAAGTCTCTTCCCGTATTCATCATAACTCCAACATCATTACACCCTACCAATATACTTACTACGTCTGGCTTCTGAAAGATACAATCCCTTGGAAGAAGCCGCAGCAATCCTTGAACAGTGAAACCATCATGTCCACGATTCAATATTTTTACATCTTCTCCCTGTTCTTCCAGTCTCTGAGCAATCATCTGGACATATCCGTTACCTAATCCCATTGGGTCTATGCCCAGGTTGTGGTGTGCGTCTGTGATACTGTCACCTAAAAATACAATTTTCTTCATCTCTTCTCCTTCGGTAGGGGACGGGGGTTTTTTCAATTTCCCCCGTCCCCAATTGAATTTGCCGTGTCCCTTTTTGGATTTACCCTGTCCCCCTTGACATTTCTTTTGAATAGTAGTATATTTGTACTCAGCAGATAAAGGGGAGTAGCCAAACACTACACAGTGTATTTGAAAGCGTCACCCGATACCGAGAGGTATCCGTATCAAATGAGATGTGCAAGACTTTTATCGTGGCAGATTAGTCATGATAATGGTCTTTTTTTATATTCCAAATCATATGCTGCTTCTGCTACGAAG